>CALKWS010000177.1 GCA_938004115.1 uncultured Ruaniaceae bacterium | reverse complement strand
CCTGACCGGGCTCGCCAGAACAGCCGGACGCCCGCACCCACGTGCTTGCGCCGTCGTCGCTCCTGCGGGCTACCGCCCGGAGATGCCGGAGGATGCCGAGGCGGGGGCAGAGCGACGCCGTCGGCCCCGCCCACCGTTCCGGCCCCGACTCCCTTGCCTGCCCTGACCGGCCCGGCCGGACCCCGCACCGGACTGCTGAGGACGCCCGCCTCGACCACCGCCGCGCTGACGGCCCTGCGGCTGCTGGGGCGGTGCCGCCGGTGCCACGTAGTCGGCCACCTCACCCACCAGGGCCGTCACGGCGGGGGAGGAGGCGGTGACCGGTTCGGGCTTGACCGTGATCCGGGCCTTGCGCATCATCCGGTGCGTCTCACCGCGCTGCTCGGGCAGCACCAGGGTCAGCACGGTGCCGCTCGATCCGGCACGGGCGGTGCGACCGGCGCGGTGCAGGTAGGACTTGTGCTCGGTGGGCGGGTCCACGTGCACCACGAGTTCCACGTCGTCCACGTGCACGCCGCGCGCGGCGACGTCGGTGGCGACCAGCACGCGGGAGGAGCCATCGGCGAAGGCGCCGAGGTTCCGGTCCCGCTGGTTCTGGGACAGGTTGCCGTGCAGGTCCACACTGGGGATGCCGGCCTGGGTGAGCTGGCGTGCGAGCTTCTTCGCATGATGCTTGGTGCGCATGAACAGGATGCGGCGTCCCGTGCCGGAGGCCAGCGCCCGGACCACGTCCCGTTTGGCGTCGATGTCACCCACCTCGAAGACGCGGTGGGTCATCGCCTCGACGGGGGAGTGCGCGCTGTCCACCGAGTGGCGCAACTCGTTCTTCAGGTAGCGGCGCACCAACGTGTCCACGCCGTTGTCCAGCGTGGCGCTGAACAGCATCCGCTGGCCGTGCTCCGGGGTGCGGTTCATGATCCGCGTCACCACCGGAAGGAAACCGAGGTCGGCCATGTGGTCCGCCTCGTCGAGCACGGTGATCGCGACGTCGTCCAGGTGGGCGTGGCCCTGCTTCATCAGGTCATCGAGCCGGCCCGGGCAGGCGACGACGATGTCCACGCCGGAGCGCAGGGCGTTCACCTGCCGGTGCTGGCTCACCCCGCCGAAGATGGTGGTCACGGTCAGGTCATAGGCAGCCGCCAGCGGCTCGATGACGCCGGCGATCTGGGTGGCCAGTTCCCGGGTCGGCGCGAGCACCAGACCCCGGGGATGGCCGGCACGGGTGGGTCGCGCCCGCCCGGACGAGCGGTCGCGGCTGTGGCCAGGTGCGCTGGTGGCGAGGCGGGCCACCAGCGGCAGGGAGAAGGCGAGGGTCTTTCCGGACCCGGTCCTGCCGCGGCCGAGCACGTCCCGGCCGGCCATGGTGTCCGGCAGGGTGCTGATCTGGATGGGGAACGGGGCGGTGATGCCGTCGGCGGCGAGTGCGCGCACCAACGGGGCCGGCACGCCGAGCGCGCCGAAACTGGTGTCGGACAAGTGTGTCTCTTCCAAACTCGAGGGCCGGCATACGGCCGGCAGGGTCATCAGGACCCGGTGGCGAAAGTGGCAGTGGCCACATCCGTTCGCCGAAGAAAGTCACTCACGGGCGCGAACCCGGAGGAGAGTGCGTTCTGCGACGCAGGAAACCGCATGGCGCGGTCTCACAGTGCTGTGAGCCTAACAGAGTCCGACGGCGAGGGGCGGCCCGCCGCTGGAGCGCAGCCGGCGCGCCCGGGGTGCTGCGGCGTGGCGGTGCTGGGGCGTAGGGGTGCTGGGGCGTGGCGGTGCCGCGGCGTAGGTGCCGCAGCGTGGCGTGACGCGGGGCCGGGCGCTGGGGCGTGGCGCGTCGCGCGGGTGCCGCGGCGCCGTACGTGGCGGGCGTGCTACGGCGGTGGAGCGTCGCGGATGAGCGTGCGTCGCCGTCGTGCTTGACTGGTGCGGGCGTCTATCTGCGAAGGAGGCACGGTGGGAGAACCGGTAGAGGTGGACACCGAACGAACCTGGGTCGATCAACGCTCGGCGTTCGATGACCTGCGCGAGCGGTGCCCGGTGGCCCGGGCGGACGGGGCGCTGATGCTGCTGCGGCACGCCGACGTGGTCGCTGCCGCCCGGGACCCGGAGACGTTCTCCAGCAACGTCAGCACCCGCCGGGTGATCCCCAACGGCCTCGACGGTGCGGAGCACTCCGTCTACCGCGCGATCGTGGACAAGTACCTCAGCCCCGAGCGGGTGGCACGGGAGGAACCGCAATGCCGCCGGGTCGCCACCGACATCGTCGACGGCCTGCCGCGCGGGCAGATGGTCAAGACCATCACCGACGTGGGTACCCCGTACGCGGTGCGCACCATGTCCGCCTGGCTGGGCTGGCCGGCCGCGTTGGAACCCGACCTGGTGGCGTGGATGGCGCGGAACCATGCGGCCACCCGCTCGGGTGAGCGGACGCGGATGGCGGCGGTGGCCGAGGAGTTCGATGCGATGATCCGTTCGCTCCTGGACGCCCGCCGCGAGGGACCGGCCACCGACGTCACCGCGGAGTTGATGCGCGAGCAAGCCGGCGGCGAGCCGCTGACCGACGCCGAGGTGGTCTCCATCCTGCGCAACTTCACCGCCGGCGACCTGGGTTCGATGGCCACCTCTGCCGGGGTCATCGTGCATTACCTGGCCGCCAATCCCGAGATCCAACGGGAACTGCGCAGCCAGGTCCGCACGGCGACACCCGCACAACTCGAGGACGCCGTGAACGAGATCCTGCGCATCGACGATCCGTTCGTGTCCAACCGGCGCCGCACCACCCGGGAGGTGGAGGTGGGCGGGACGAGACTGCCGCCGGAGTCGCGGGTGCTGCTGAACTGGACCGCGGCGAACCGGGACCCACGGGTGTTCACCGACCCGGACGCCTACGACCCGGCCGCCCATGCACCGGCGAACCTGGTGTTCGGCACCGGCCCGCACGTGTGCCCGGCCCGCGGCCTGACCCTGATGGAACTGCGGGTGCTCACCGAGGTGGTACTGACCCGCACCGAGTGGCTGGAGCTGGACCGGCACGAGCCGGCGGTTCGGGAGACCCCGCCGGTGGGCGGATGGGCGCGGGTACCGGTGGTGCTCACCTAGCGTCGCCACGCCGTACCCGCGGCTCCTCGTCCGCACCGTCGAACGGCGCTACCCTGTGGCCACGACTACGAGGAGGTAGGCCGATGTCGCAGCCGGCGGAACGTGAATCCACCCTCAACAGAGTCTTCAGCGGCCCGTACGGCCGCTTCATCCTTCCCGGGGTGATCCTGCAGTCGGTGCTCATCGGCGGCGGGTATGCCACCGGCCGGGAGATCGTGGAGTTCGGTGCGAGATTCGGTGCCCTGGGCTGGGTCGCCGGAGTGGCGATCATCATCGGGTTCGGCCTGATGGCGTTCCTGATGTTCGAGATCGCTCGCCGGTTCCAGGTGTTCGACTACCGCCGGCTGTTGCGGGTGCTGATCGGGCCGTTGTACTGGCTCTTCGACATCGTCTACATCATGCTCGCGATCCTCATCATCGCGATCATGGCCGCCGCGACCGGTGAGATCGTGCAGCAGACCATGGGGTTCAACTACTGGGTCGGCGTGGTGTTCATGATCGTGGTGGTCGGGATCCTGATCTACTTCGGCGAGGGCCTGATCGAACGGGTCAAGAGTCTGGGTACCGCTGCTCTATACCTGGGCTACATCTTGTTCGCGATCCTGGTGATCAACCGCAACTGGGACCAGATCCTGGAGACGTTCCGCACCGCCGACCAATCCCTGTATCCGGATATCGGCTGGCTCGCGGTGCTGTGGTCGGGGGTCTTGTACGTCGGTTACAACCTGGCGGTGTACCCGGCCGCCCTGTTCACCGCCCGGCGCCAGACCCGGCTGCGGCACACCCTGGTCTCCGGGATGATCGCGGGACTGTTCATGACGATCCCGTGGTTCCTCACCTACTTCGCGCTGATGGGCTTCTATCCCCAAACCGAGGTGTTCGACGCCTCGGTGCCCTGGCTGGTGATGCTCGGACCCGAGGCGCTGTGGGTGATCGTGTTCTTCGGCATCGTGGTCGGTTGGACCTTGATCGAGACCGCCACCGGAATGATCTACGCGCTCGTGGCACGGGTGGACCAGAACCTGGTGGACGTGAACAAGGAGCCGATGAAACGGCGCACCAGCGGGCTGATCGCCGTGGGCACCCTCCTGCTGGCGCTGTTGTTGGCGCAAGTGGGCATCATCGACCTCATCGCGGTGGGGTACACCGCCATGGCCTACGCGATGATCGCGGTGTTCGGCATCCCGCTGCTCCTGCGCGGTGGGTACCTGATCATTACCCGCAAGGGACAGTCGTTCAGCACCGCCACCGACCCCACTCAACGCCGTACCGACCCGGTGCAGTAGGGCGGCTCTGCGATCGCCTCTCGAGCCGGGCCAGGCCGGGGCAAGTGAGCCGGCCGCCGGTTCGCGTCGCCGTGGCGTGACTCCGGTCGCCGCCCGCCCGCGCCGGCTCCATCATCGGACCATGACCCATAAGGAGGACCGGTGATGGATCTGACCAGCATCTTCACCCCCAGCGTGCCCGCGCTGGAACTCGTGGCACGCGGCACTGTGATCTTCCTGATGCTGCTCATCGTGGGGCAGCGTGAGTCCGGCGGGCTCGGCATGACGGACCTTCTGGTGGTGTTGGTCGCGGACGCGGCCAGCGCCGGGCCCCGGTGGAGTGATCCGCGCGGGCCGCCGGTGGCATTCTTATGGCGATGGCGGAGAACAAGACGCAACCGACCCAGGTGGACCCGCGCGAGTACGTGGCGGCGATCGAGCACCCGGTCCGCCGTCGTGACGCGGAGTACCTGCTGGACCTGATGGCTCGGCTGACCGGGCACCTCCCGGTGATGTGGGGGCCCTCGATCATCGGCTTCGGTGCCTACGAATACCGTTACGCCAGCGGCCGCAGCGGGCGCGCACCCGCGGTGGGATTCGCCGCGCAGAAGGCCAGCCTAAGCCTGTATCTGCTGACGGACGCACCCGAGGAGCCATCACTGCTGGCGCGCCTGGGTAAGCACCGCACCGGCGCCGCGTGCCTGTACGTCAACAAACTCGACGACGTGAACCGTGACGTCCTGGCCGATCTGATCGGGGCAAGTTACCGCCACACCATGGAGCACATCCATCGCGGGTGAGGACCCGGCTTCGCGCGCCGCTGCGTCCGAGTGTGAGGCGGGGGCTGCCGCCGGGGGGAATGCGAGGGGGCTGATACCGGGACATCAGTGCGCGAGGTGGGACTCGAACCCACACGCCCGAAGGCACAGGAACCTAAATCCTGCGCGGCTGCCAATTACGCCACTCGCGCTCAGGCCATAGCCTACGACGTTCCAACAGCGCAGGTGATCAACGTGCTTGCGCCTGTGCGGGTACTGGGCGTGCCTGCGGCGGTGGTCAGCGTGCCAGCACCTGCGCACGAGGTGCGCAATGCGTCAAGTGACGTCGCCGCGCACCCCGAAGCTGCGCCGTCGTCCGTTCCGGAATCGGCTCAGGCCGCGGTCAACTCCCGCCGCAGCCGGGCCACGTGTCCGGTGGCCTTGACGTTGTACTGGGCCAGGGAGACCTTGCCGTCCGGGTCCACCACCACGGTGGAGCGGATCACGCCGGTGTAGGTGCGGCCGTAGTTCTTCTTCTCGCCCCAGGCGCCGTAAGCCTCCAGCACCCGGTGTTCCGGGTCGGATAGCAGCGGGAACGTCAACGACTCCGCTTCCGCGAACGTCACGAGCTTGTCGATAGGGTCGGGAGAGACGCCGACCACGGTGTAGCCCTGGGCCTGCAGGCTGGCGAGGTTGTCGCGGAAATCACACGCCTGGGTGGTGCATCCAGGGGTGCTCGCGGCGGGGTAGAAATAGACGATCACGCCTCGCTGCGTCTGTGCTCGTTGGTCGGCCAGGTTCCAGGAACTCCCATCGGCGGTGGGCAGGGTGAAGTCCGGGGCTTCGTCACCGGGGGACAGTCGGCTCATCGGATCGCTCCTTCGGGTCGGGGTCCTCCAGACAGCCTAATGGGAGTGCAGCCCACCACCCGGAGCGGCCCGGGTGAACACTGGTAGGCGTCCGTGCACGCGGGTGTTCGCAAGTGCGACGGATTCGTTCTGCCCTCCGGGTGTGGGGCTGCTCACCGTGGCCTTTCCCGGTTCGCCTCGCGCGGGAGG
>CALKWS010000176.1 GCA_938004115.1 uncultured Ruaniaceae bacterium | reverse complement strand
CTGATGCGGTCACTGGCCACCACCAGCACCCGGTCCGGTGCGCCGTCGTCGGGTTCGTACAGGTCCCGGACCTTCCCGGAGTACCGGTGCCGCCAGCCGGGGATCGCGATGGGGTCGGTGTGCACGGCCCCAAGTCAACCACTCCTGGGGCCCCTGCGGCGCGTACCCGCGGGCCCGGCCGCGATAATGCCGGTATGAGACCCGCCGACCTGCCCGACGATGCCCGCGCGCTGGCGCTGACGGCGGCCGACCAGGTCCGCGGCTTCGCGCGGCGGGCCGGTCACGACCCTGCCGTGGTGCCGGTGCGTCTGGAATGGTCCCAGGCGGGGACCCAGCACAGCGGCAGGATCTATCTCACCTCCGGCGCGGTCCCGGTGCCCGAACCGGTCACCGCGACGCTGTCCCGGCTGCGGGCAGCGATGGCCCGGCCGGGGGCGGGCACCTGGCTGTCGGCGCAGGCGCAGGTGGACCCGGACGATTCCCGCTGGGACTTCAACCACACCCGGCGCCCGTACTGGAACTCCCCGGACTCGATGCTGGCACCCACCGCGGCCCCCGCGGTGCCCGACGACGCCCGATGGGCGGCCGATCTGCGCCGCTACCCGCGGGATGCCGAGCACGCGCTGGGGTGGCTGGCGGCCCCGGTGTCCTCCGGGCGCAGTTTCACGGCGCTGCGCGAGGCACTGACGAGCGCGGGGTTCGCTACCGGCGGCGTGGCACTACCGGATGAGGAGCAGACACCCTTCGAGGGGTGCGTGGCCGTGGTCCGGCACTCCACCGCGCACTACTCGATGCAGGTGGCCGACTACGGGCACCACGAGTTCCTCGCCGAGTACGCCGAGGAGGAACACGTGTCCCGGGCGGTGTGGGACTACCTGCACCAGCCCCTCCCGCACCCCACGGCGATGTCCTGGGCGGAGATCGAGCAGCGGGCGCGGGCGGCCGGCGGCGCCTACGCCGACCTGCACCACCGGCTGGCCCAGGAGGGCCCGGGCGGCCTCATCACCAACCTGGCCGCCGGCGTACCCTTCGACCGCTACGGGGTGCTGGACGGCTTGTTCTTCTACCCCTGGGGCACCCCGTGGCCCCAGCGGTCGTTACCGCAGACCGCCCACGGGCCCGGTGCCGCGCAGGTGATCCTGATGGCACCGGCACCGGTGGAGGTGCACGCCCAGATCGTGCCCGCCTGGTTCTCCCAGCCCGGCGGCGGGATCCGCTTCCGGGTGGAGGGCGCCCGGCACCAGGGGTTGCGCGACCTGGTCCGCACCGGCGTGCTGCTGCAGATACAGCCATACTGAACACCACGCCGCCGGCCGCCGGCCCACGCCGCCCGGCCGCCACCTCCAGCCCACGCCCGCCCGAACGGAAGGCCCGATGACCTCCTATCCCGATCACGTCATCCTCCTCGATGAGGACGGCAACCCCAC
>CALKWS010000175.1 GCA_938004115.1 uncultured Ruaniaceae bacterium | reverse complement strand
GGTGTCCTTGGGCAGGCAGTAGCCGCCGTAGCCGAAGGAGGGGTTGTTGTAGTGGGACCCGATCCGCGGATCCAGCCCCACGCCGTCGATGATCTGCCGGGTGTCCAGGCCGTGGGCGGCGGCGTAGGTGTCCAGTTCGTTGAAGTAGGCCACCCGCAACGCCAGGAAGGTGTTCGCGAACAGCTTGATCGCCTCGGCCTCGGTGGACCCGGTCAGCAACACCGGCGCGTCCTGATCCACGGCGCCTTCGAGCAGCAGGTCGGCGAAGGCCTGGCCGCGCTCGGACTTCTCGCCCACCACGATCCGGGAGGGGTGCAGGTTGTCCTCCAGCGCCCGGCCCTCGCGCAGGAACTCAGGGGAGAACATCAGCGCCAGCCCCGGGTGCTCGGTGCGCATCTGGGCGGTGAACCCCACCGGGATGGTCGACTTGATCACCACGGCGGCCTGCGGCGCCAGCTCATTCACCTGGCTGAGCACCTTCTCCACCGAGGAGGTGTCGAAGTGGTTGGTCACCTCGTCATAGTTCGTCGGGGTCGCGATGATCACCCACTCAGCGCCGTCCAGGGCCTCAGCGGGGTCGGTGGTGGCCCGCAGTTGCAGATCCTTGGTGGACAGGTACTCCTGCAGCAACGCATCGCCGATCGGGGAATGCCGGTCGTTGATCTGGGCCACCTTCGCCCCATCGATATCCAGCCCCACCACCTGGTGGTTCTGGGCCAGCATCACCGCCAGCGACAGCCCGACGTACCCCGTACCCACCACAGCAATCCTCATGGCAATCCTTCCTCCGCGCGGGGCGTCAAGCCCGACGACGCACGCTCAGTGTGTCACCGACCCCACCACCGGGAGAAGTACTGAGGCGGGGATCACGCGTGCGGGTGCTGTTGTGGCCAGTGGGGTGGCGGCGGCATAGTGCTGGTGATGAGCGATGTCACCCCGGGCGCTGCCGCCGGCACGGCGGGCGAGATGACCGATTGGGCCTGCCGTGCGGTGGCGGCGGTGCGCAGGCGAGCCCGCGGTCCGGCGCTGGAAGGGGACCTGCGGGTGACGCTGAACTTCCACCCCGACCGGCTCACGAATGGGCGGACGGTGCTGGCGCAGATGGCCGAGCACGGTACCTACCGCAGCCAGTTCGAGACCGGCACCTCCGCCGGTGGGCTGAGCGCCCACCCCGGCGGCGACCGGTGGCGCTGGGAGCAGCGGATCTTCGATGGCGCCTATGACGACGCACCACCGGCCCAGCGACCCAAGTACGGCGCGTTGAACCACCGCCGGCGCTCCATCGGGGCGGCCCCCCGGTTCGGGTCGGCCCACCTGCGTCTGGCCCGGCACACTCTGGCGCGCACCACGTTCTGCTTCCCGGATTCGGTGCTGAACCCGCAGGACTTCGCTACCGCCCAGTCCTGTGACCTGATTCCCCTGGCCGAGGAGTTCGCCGCAACGCCACGCACCGAGGCGCAGGAGGCGGCCCTGGGTGGTGCATTGGACGACTACATCGAGGCCCACGTGCACGGGCCGATCCACCTGGCAACCGACGTCGAGGCACTCGTCCTGGATCCCTGTTACGCCGGGACCCTGGTGCAGGATCAGGCGCACGCCCTCGGTGTGCCGGTGGAGTGGCACGAGGGTCGCGTCCTGACCGTCGCCGAGCTGCGGCGACATCCGGACTTCCGTGGTGCTGGGGTCGTCGCCGTCGGTGAACAGATCGCCGAGGGCGGACGGTTGGATGCGGCGGTGATCGGACGTGCCGCGGCCACCGGGCGCGCGCACGAGCAGGATCTGAAGCGGGTCTGGCACCTGGTGGCGCGGTTCGGACGGTGAATGCGGCCGGCCCTGGCGCCCTATCCTGGGGTCGTGACCATCGCGCCGCAGACCTCCAGACCGGTACTCGTCGTTGACTACGGGGCCCAGTACGCCCAGTTGATCGCCCGCCGCGTCCGCGAGGCGGCGGTCTACTCCGAGATCATTCCGCGCACCACCACTGTGGAGCAGATGCTGGCGAAGGACCCGGCCGCGATCATCCTGTCCGGGGGCCCGGCCTCGGTGTACGCCGACGATGCTCCGTCGGTGGACCCGGCGCTGTTCGACGCCGGCGTCCCGGTGCTGGGAATCTGCTACGGCTTCCAGGCCATGGCCGCCGCGCTCGGCGGCACCACCGCCCGAACCGGCACTCGCGAGTACGGCTCCACGGTGGTCCAGGTGCAGGAGACCGGCACGCTGCTGCACGGCTCCACCCCCGAGCAGGTGACCTGGATGTCCCACGGTGATGCGGTCCAGGAGGCCCCGGAGGGGTTCACGGTGCTGGCCACGTCTCCCGGATCGCCGGTCGCCGCGTTCGAGGACCCCCGCCGTCACCTGTACGGGGTGCAGTGGCACCCGGAGGTCCACCACAGCGAACTCGGACAGCAGACGCTGGAGAACTTCCTGTACCGCGCCGCCGGCCTGAGTGGTGACTGGACCGCGGCCAACGTCGTGGCCGAGGCGGTGGCGGCCATCCGCGACCAGGTCGGCACCGACCGAGTGATCTGCGGGTTGTCGGGCGGGGTGGACTCCTCCGTGGCCGCGGCCCTGGTGCACCAGGCAGTGGGGGACCAACTCACCTGCGTGTTCGTCGACCACGGGCTGCTGCGCGCCGGCGAGGCCGAGCAGGTCCAGCAGGACTTCGTCGCCGCCACGGGCGTGCACCTGAAGGTCGTCAACGCCCAGCAACGGTTCCTCGACGCCCTGGCAGGCGTGGCGGACCCGGAGGAGAAACGCAAGATCATCGGCCGGGAGTTCATCCGGGTGTTCGAGCAGGCCGCGCGCGAGGTGGTCGAGGACGCCGGGGAGAGTGCCCCTGTACGTTTCCTGGTGCAGGGCACCCTCTACCCCGACGTGGTCGAGTCCGGCGGCGACGGGGCGGCGAACATCAAGTCCCACCACAACGTCGGCGGGCTGCCCGACGATCTGCAGTTCGAGTTGGTGGAACCGCTGCGCACCCTGTTCAAGGACGAGGTACGGGCCGTGGGGCAGGAGTTGGGTGTCCCCGAGGCGATCGTCTGGCGCCAGCCCTTCCCCGGGCCGGGGCTGGGTATCCGGATCGTGGGAGAGGTCACCGCGCAGCGGTTGGACATCCTGCGGCGGGCCGATCTGATCGTACGAGAGGAACTGACGCGTGCGGGTCTGGACCGGGACATCTGGCAGTGCCCGGTGGTGCTCCTGGCGGATGTGCGGTCGGTCGGGGTGCAGGGTGATGGCCGGACCTACGGCCACCCGATCGTGCTGCGCCCGGTCACCAGCGAGGACGCGATGACCGCGGACTGGTCCCGCCTGCCCTACGACGTGCTCAGCAGGATCTCCGGCCGCATCACCGGGGAGGTGCAGGAGATCAACCGGGTGGTGCTGGACGTGACCAGTAAGCCCCCGGGCACGATCGAGTGGGAGTGAACGAGCGGACGGCTGTCCACACCGACCCTGGCCGATCTGCGGTTGTCCACAGCCTCCTGGTTGTGTCGTTGCGGCACGGAGTCCACCTCTGCTGGAGTTCCGGTGGTTGGCGGTTCACACTGGAAGGGTGCCGACGTTGAGTCTCGAGACCTGGGTGTCGATCGGCAGCCTGATCACGGTGCTGATCGCGATCTTCGCTGTCACCGGGCGGCAGAATGCGAGCCTTCGCTCCGAACTCGGGCAGTTACGGTCGGAACTGAAGGGCGATATCGGCGCGTTGCGTGATGAGTTAAAGGGCGACATCGGTGCGTTGCGGCACGAACTGCGCGACACTCGCACTGAGTTGAAGGGCGACCTTGCCCGCATGGAGGGCCGCATCGAGACCCTGGACGGCCGCGTGTACGCCCTGGCGGCCGGCCTGCGCCCACACCTTCAGAGCACCGAAGAAGCGGACGCCTCGTCCTAAGCGTGCGCGCGTGTGGCTCGCTAGGATGAGCCATGGCCACGTGGGTCGAGGTCCGCGAGATCGCCACCGCGCTACCCGAAGTCGAGGAGCGCGAAGGCAGGAACGACTGGCGGGTGCGGAACAAGTCGTTCGTGTTCGAGCGTCCATTGCGCCGCGCAGACCACGAGGCTCTCGGGCCCCTCGCCCCCCAGGGGTCGATCCTGGCGGCATGGGTCGGCGACCTGGGCGTCAAAGAAGCCCTCCTGGCCGACGCGCCGGAGATCTACTTCACCACCCCGCACTTCGATGGCTACCGGCTGGTGCTGGCACGTCTGGACCGGATGGACCCGACCGAACTGACTGAACTGGTGGTGGACGCCTGGGTCACCCGGGCCCCTCAACGACTGGCTGCGCAGTACCTGGACACCCACGGCCCGCCGATGCCTTGAGACCCCCTCACGGACCCCGGTGGCGCCGCGTGGCTACAGTGACGGAGTGCGCATCGTCCACGTCTCCGACTGCTTCGCCCCCCGGGTGGGCGGCATCGAGAGCCAGGTCCAGGAGATGGCGCACCATCAGGCGCGCGCGGGGAACGCCGTCCACGTCCTGACCGCCACCGCCGCGGGATCGGACGAGGTGGAACCGGGCCGGTCGCGGTATCGCACTTCCGGCACCGAGGCCGGACCGATCCGCGTGCACCGGTTGGCGAGCCCCTGGACGTTCGGGGTACCGGTGCACCCGCGCGGGCAGGCCGTGATCACCCGAGCACTGCGGCTGCTGCGCCCGGACGTGGTGCACGTCCACGCCGGGGTGATCTCCCCGTTCGCCTATGACGGCGCCGCTGCGGCCCGGAAGCTCAACGTACCGATGGCAATCACCTGGCACTGCGTGCTGGACCGGATGCGGCACCCCTTGGCCTGGGCCGGACACGCGCGGGGGTGGGGCCGGACCCCTTTCGCCCCCAGCGCGGTCAGCGGGTTGGTGGCGCGCCAGGTCGCGGAGATGCTGGGTCGCCAGGACGTGGCCGTGGTCCCCAACGGGCTGGATCTACGGCCCTGGCGGGCGGTGGCAACTGCCCCGCCCGAGCCGAATCCCCAGCCGGATGTGCTGCGGGTGGTGGCGACACAGCGGCTCGCGCGCCGAAAGCGGGCCGTCCCGCTGGTGCGGATCATCCGCCGGGCTCACGAGCGCCTCGGCCTGAGTGCCTCCGGGCGGCCCCGGATCCACCTGACGATCGCAGGCGACGGTGGCGACGCCGCCGCGGTCCGGGCGCAGATCGCGCGCGCGGACCTGCACGACGTCGTCACGCTGCTCGGCCGGGTGCCGCGGGACCTGCTGCCGACGCTGTACCGTGCGCAGGACGTGTTCGTCTCACCGGTTCGGCTGGAGGCCTTCGGATTGGCCGCGCTGGAGGCCCGCGCGGCCGGGCTGGCCGTGGCAGGGATGGACGGCAGCGGGATCAGCGAGTTCATCACCCACCGCACCGAGGGGTTGTTGGCCCCCGACGATGCCGGGTTGGCCGCCGCGCTGGTGGAGTTGGCCGAGGACCGGAACCTGTTGGACTCGATCACCGCGCACAACCGGGCCGCTGCGCCGCCGCTGGGATGGGCGGACG
>CALKWS010000174.1 GCA_938004115.1 uncultured Ruaniaceae bacterium | reverse complement strand
GATGACGACGATCGGGGTGGTGATCAACCCGTCCGCCGGTCACGGGCGCGCCCGGCGACGGGGGCAGCAGGTACTCACCGAACTGCGCCAGCACGGTATCCGCGCGCTGGATCTCACCGGACAGGACGCCGAGCACGCCCTCGCCCGCGCCCGGGCCGCGCTGGACCGGATCCAGGCACTGGTCGTGGTGGGCGGGGACGGGATGGCGCACCTGGGGGTGAACGCCATCGCCGGAACCGGGGTGTACCTGGGGTTGGTGCCGGCCGGGTCGGGTAACGACCTGGCGCGGGGCCTGGGGATCCCCGTGGGCGACGTCCCGGCGTCGGTGCGGGTGGTGCTCACCGCACTGGAGCGAGGACCGCGGCACATCGACGCGATCGCCACCCAGTCACCGGCCGAGCCCACCCGCGTGCCCCGCTGGACCGCGTGCGTGCTGTCCGCCGGACTCGATGCCGCCGTGAACGCCCGGGCCAACGCCTACCGGTGGCCCCGGGGCGCGGCGCGCTATCTGCGCGGTGTGGTCGCCGAACTCACAGGCTTCCGCCCGTACCACTACCGGATCACCATCGACGGGCAGGTGCACGAACAACGCGCCACGCTCGTTGCGCTGGCCAACGCCCCTACCTTCGGCGGGGGGCTGCGAATCGCCCCGGACGCACGCGTGGATGACGGGCTGATGGACGTGGTCATCGCCGACGGGCTTACCCGGCGCCATATCGCGGCGGTGTTCCCGCGCCTGTACCGGGGTACGCACGTGAGTCACCCGGCGGTGCGTATCGTGCGGGCCCGGGAGGTCACGCTCGAACCCGGTTCGGCGGCTCCGCCACCACGCGCGTTCGGTGACGGGGAGGACCTGGCGCCGCTGCCGCTGCGTGCCACGATCGTCCCCGGTGCGGTTCCGCTGTTGGCGCCGGCCCCCAGGTCCGGGCCGGCGCATCGGCGCTGACGGGCCCCAGGTGCTCCTGCTGGCCCGGCGCGGTGCACATAGGGTGGAGTCATGCCAAGCCCGGCCGAACGCTATGCCGCAGCACGCAAGCGGGCCCGAATCGAGCGCAGTCAGTTCGGCGCCTTCGCCGCCCGGTTGGAGTTCGAACTCGACGACTTCCAGCAGGAGGCATGTCTGGCGGTGCAGGACGGCCGCGGTGTGCTCGTGGCGGCCCCCACCGGCGCCGGTAAGACGGTGGTGGGGGAGTTCGCCGTCGACCTGGCGCTGAGCACCGGCCGCAAAGCGTTCTACACCACCCCGATCAAGGCACTGTCGAACCAGAAGTACATGGACCTGGCGCGTCGGTACGGCACCGCCAAAGTCGGTCTGCTGACCGGGGACACGTCGATCAACTCCGAGGCGCCGGTGGTGGTGATGACCACCGAGGTGCTGCGCAACATGCTGTACGCCTCCTCACCGGCGCTCACCGGCCTGGGCTTCGTGGTCATGGACGAGGTGCACTACCTGGCCGACCGGTTCCGCGGCCCGGTCTGGGAGGAAGTGATCCTGCACCTGGCCGAGGACGTCCAGGTGATCTCGCTGTCCGCCACCGTCTCCAACGCCGAGGAGTTCGGCGACTGGCTCTCCACCGTCCGCGGCGACACCGCGGTGATCGTGGCCGAGCGCCGCCCGGTCCCGCTGTGGCAGCACGTGATGGTCGGCTCGAGGTTGTACGACCTGTACGCCCACGACGTGGATCCCACCGACCCGGGTACCGACCCGCCGATCAGCCCCGATCTGATCGAAGCGATCCGCACCGCCGAACGCCCCCGTGGCGAACGTTCCCGCCGCGGCGGGCGAAACTACCGCCGGCCCCGCGGACCGCTGGTGCGACCGGCGCCCCGTCCGGTGGTGGTGGACCGGTTGGACCGGGCCGGGCTGCTGCCGGCGATCGTGTTCATCTTCTCCCGCGCCGGATGCGAGGCGGCGGTCTCCCAGATGCAGGCTAGCGGCATCACCCTGACCACCCCCGAGGAGCAACGGCAGATCGACGCGATCATCGAGGAACGATGCGCCGACCTGCCAGCCGAGGACCTGCCGGTATTAAACTTCTGGTCCTGGTCCGAGGCGCTGCGCCAAGGCGTGGCAGCCCACCATGCCGGGATGCTGCCGGTGTTCAAGGAGACCGTCGAGGCGTTGTTCACCGCCGGGTTGGTCAAGGTGGTCTTCGCCACCGAGACCCTGGCGCTCGGCATCAACATGCCCGCCCGCAGCGTGGTGCTGGAGAAACTCACCAAGTGGGACGGCCAGACCCACGCCGAGGTCACCCCGGGGGAGTACACCCAGCTCACCGGCCGGGCCGGACGCCGGGGCATCGACACCGAAGGGCACGCGGTGGTGCTGTACACCTCGGGCGTGGATCCGGTGGCCCTGGCGGGGCTCGCCTCCCGCCGCACCTACCCGCTGCGCTCGAGTTTCCGGCCCACCTACAACATGGCGGTCAACCTCATCGCCCGGGCCGGGCACACCAAGGCGCGCGAGGTGCTGGAGACCTCCTTCGCCCAGTTCCAGGCCGACCGCGGGGTAGTGGGCCTGGCCCGGCGGGCCCGGCAACTCGATGAGGCGATGTCCGGATACGCCGACTCGATGTCCTGCCACCTGGGCGACTTCGAGGAGTACATGCACCTGCGCAAGCAGATCTCCGACCGCGAGGGTGACCTGTCCCGAGCCCGGTCCAGGGCCCAACGCGATGCGGTCAACGACCTGGCCGCGCAACTGCAGCCCGGTGACGTGATCCAGGTGCCATCCGGACGACGCTCCGGGCACGCCGTCGTCCTGGAACGTCCGCACGCTCCCGGACTGGACGGACCGGTGGTCTCGGTGGTCACCGCCGACGCGCGGCTGCGCAAACTCTCCGGCGCCGACCTGCCCTACGGCACCCGCACGCTCACCCGGGTGCGGCTTCCCAAGGGCTTCAACCCGCGCAAACCGGCCGCCCGGCGCGATATCAGTGCCGCGATGCGGTCCGCGCTCGGGGCGCTGGCCCACGACGACCGCCCCGCGAAACGACGCAAGCTCCCCTCCACCGCCGCCACGGACACCGACCTGGCCGAACTCAAGCGGCGGTTGCGCGCCCACCCGTGCCACGGTTGCCCCGACCGGGAGGAGCACGCGCGCTGGTATGAACGCTGGCGCAAAATTCGCCGGGAGTACGACGGCGTGATGCGGCGGATCGAGGGACGCACCGCCTCGATCGCACGTGACTTCGACCGGGTCTGCGACGTCCTGCACTCGATGGACTACCTGCGCGTACAGGACGGGCAGTGGCGGCTGACCCCGCAGGGGTCCTGGTTGCGCAGGTTGTACTCGGAGAAGGACCTGGTGCTGGCCGAATGCCTACGCTCGGGTACCTGGGAGGAGCTGGACGAGGCGCAACTGGCTGCGGTGGTCTCCGGGGTGCTGTACGAGTCACGCTCCGATGAGCCGGCAGTGCCCGCCATCCCGGGGCCCCCGGACGGCCCCCTGGCGGTGGCGGCCCGCGAGACCGCACGCATCGCGCGGCAGATCGCCTCCGCGGAGGCCGACCGGGGCCTGGCCCCTACCGATCCGGTGGATCTGGGACTGGTGCGGGCGATGTACCGTTGGGCGTCCGGACGTGCCCTGGAGGACGTGCTGGAGGCCGACGACCTGGCTGCCGGCGACTTCGTGCGGTGGGCCAAGCAGGTCCTGGACGTGCTGGACCAACTCACTCACGCCGCCCCCACGGAGCAGGTGCGCGACGTGGCCCGCGACGCGATCCACGCGGTCCGGCGGGGAATCGTGGCACACGGGACCTGGTGACGCCCGCGCCCCCAGACAGCGGTGGGGCCCGGTTCCGGGGTGGAAGTCAAGGAACGACACGCCGCTGAACAAAGTTTCCGCACCATCGCTGATCTGCGATGAAATCGCTGACCTGCATGAACATGTGGTTGGCGGAACGCCCACGGAGCGGTATCTTCAATGACCGTACTGCTGCTGAGTATCAGCCGGGCAGTCACCGACTAGGCCCGCACGTTCCATAGAAAACGTGAACCCCCGGGTTCCGGACCGAAGGATGTGCGGGCCGGTCGGTGCCATCCGGATGACCCGCACTGCAGCGGGTCGGAGCAACGTATCCTCGAAGGATGCTGCGCATTCTCGATCGCCGGCTGCCGGCGCTGCTGCTCGCCGCCGCCGGCGGTGTGCTCACCGATGCCGCCTTCCCGGACCGTTCGATCTGGCCCCTGGCGTTCATCGGCGTGGCGTGCGTACTGCTCGCCAGCAGGCGTGATTCGGCCCGCTGGGCCATGGCGATGGGTGTGGTGTGGGGGCTGGCGTTCTTCCTGCCGCACCTGTGGTGGGCCCACTACGCCGTCGGTCCGGTGCCCTGGATCGCGCTGTCCTTGGCCCAGTCGCTGTTCGTGGGTGCGGCCCTGGCCGCCTGGGTATGGGTCCGGCGCGCGGCGGGCATCCGGCGGTGGCGACTGCTGGGCGCGGTGCCGTTCGCGATGGTGTGGGTGATCACCGAACAACTCCGCCAGGTCTGGCCCTTCGGCGGTTTCCCGTGGGGGCGCCTGGCCTTCTCCCAGGCCGACGGGCCGCTGCTCGCGCTGGCCTCCGTGGGCGGGGCGCCGCTGGTGTCCGCCGCGGTCGCCGCCATCGGCTTCCTGCTGGCGTGCGTCGTGGTCGAGGGCGCACGGGTGCTGCGCAGGCAACCGGACACCCGCCCGGACCGTCCGGGGCACGGGACCCGCGCGGCCACCGGGGCCGTCGCGGCCGCTGCGCTCGTGGGTGGATCGGCGCTGATCCCGCTCCCCGCCGGCGCCGAGGCCGGCACGATCAACATCGGTGCGGTGCAGGGCAATGTGTCGGCGCCGGGTCTGGGCGCCTTCGCGAACGCGCTGGAGGTGCTGGACAACCACGTCAGCGGAACCGAGCACCTGGTCGAGACCACGGAGATCGATCTGGACCTGATCGTGTGGCCGGAGAACTCCTCGGACTACAACCCCAGGGTGGACTGGTCGGACCGGCACGCCGAGGCGCGCGCCGGCGTGGACCGGGCGCTCGAGGCGGCCGGGGTGCCGCTGTTGATGGGCACCGACCGGTACACCGAGGACGCCCGGTACAACGAGATGGTGCTCTGGGAGCCCGGGTCCGGGGACACCTTCTCCTACGCCAAACAGATCCCGGCCGCGTTCGCCGAGTACATCCCGATGCGAGAGATCGCGCGTCTGTTCTCCCCGGCGGTGGATCTGGTGCGCACGGACATGGCACCGGGCACGGAACTGGCGATCGTCCCGGCGCCGATCGAGCGCTTGGGCCGGGACGTGGTGGTCGGCACCCCGATCTGCTTCGAGGTGGCCTATGACGCGCTCAACCGGGAAGCGGTGCTGGCCGGGGCGCAGGTGCTGGTGGTGCCCACGAACAACGCCTCCTTCGGGTTCACCGCCGAGTCCACCCAACAGTTGGCGATGTCCAGACTGCGGGCGGTGGAACACGGCCGGGCCACGATCCAGATCTCCACCGTGGGGGTCAGCGG
>CALKWS010000173.1 GCA_938004115.1 uncultured Ruaniaceae bacterium | reverse complement strand
GACGTCGTTGGTGGTCTGGGTGACGCCCTGGAACCCCGCCACGATCGCCACCGCGTCCTGGCCCAGGCACTGCTGGATGCGTTCCGGGCTGACGGCCACGATCCGGGCGTTGCCGTGGGCGGTATCGGTGATGACCCCGGCCTGCTGGCCGGTGAAGGCCCGGGCGTTCACGCCCAGTTCGTGGATCGCCATGGACAGCAGCGCCATCGAGATCCGCTCCCCGGCGGTGAGCAGGATGTCCAGTTCCCGCGTCGGGGGGCGGGGGCTGATCTGGCCGGCCAGGTCCAGCAGCTCATCGGTGGTGTCCCCCATGGCCGACACCACCACCACGATGTCGTGACCGGCGTTCTTGGTGTCCACGATCCGTTTGGCCACCCGCGCGATCGCGTTCGCGTCGGATACCGACGAACCGCCGAACTTCTGGACGATGAGGGCCACCGAGTGCTCCGGTCTGTTGCTGGATCGAACGGGATGCAGCCCAAAGTGTAAGCAATGCAGATGTGACGGCTCCGTGCGTCCCGAATCACGGGACACCGGTGCCCCGGAAGAGTCAGTGGACCGTGAGGGGTCGGGGGACCCGCGGCGTCAGTCAGTTCCGCGGGCGTCGCGGGTGTCGGGAACGGCCGGGTGCAGCGCGTCGAACTCGGCCTCGGCGGCCACGTCGTCGTCCACGTCCAACCGTAGGTGGGCGATCACCCCGAGGAGCACGCGTGCGGCGCTGGCGGCCCGCTCCCCCCAGGAGGACAGGTAGGAGTACTGCCACCACCACAGCGCCTCATCGGGCCGGCCGGCGCGGTGGTGCTGCAGGCCGACCGCCAGCGCGGTACCGATATCGGTCAGGTCATCGCTGAGGCGGGCAGTCCCGGTGCGGGGGCTGAGCACGGGGTCGATCACCTCGGAGTAGGCGTCCAGGCCGTCCAGCACGTTCGCCAGGGACAGCCGCAGCGGCTCCAGGTCGGGATCGGGGCCGTCGTCGGGTTCGAACTGTTCTGCGGGGACGACGTCGGTGATCGCCCCGAGCCGAGCGCCGGCGGTGACCAGGTCGGAGACCGCGAGCAGGAGCAGGGGGATGGCAACGTCGGGGTTGGCGCCGGCGGCCACCTCACGGGTGGTGCTCAGGAAGTGTTCGGCGGTGGCCGCGGTGGCCGCGCCGAGCGCGAGCAGATCCGAGTCCAGTGGCGGTGGTGAGGTCATGATGCCCTCCTGGGCAACAGCGCTGGGAACCGGGTTCCGCTACCGTACGCCACACCGCGCGCAGGCTCAGGTCCCGACCGGGCGCCGCCCCTCGAAGGCCCGTCCCAGGGTGATCTCGTCGGCGTACTCGAGGTCACCGCCCACCGGGAGGCCGGAGGCCAGCCGGGAGATGGTCAGTCCCATCGGGCGGAGCATGCGCACCAGGTAGGTCGCCGTCGCCTCACCTTCCACGTTCGGGTCGGTGGCGATGATCACCTCGCTGATCTCGCCGTCGGCCAACCGGGTCATGAGTTCGCGGATGCGCAGGTCATCGGGCCCGACGCCGTCGATCGGGTTGATCGCCCCGCCGAGCACGTGGTACCTGCCGCGGAACTCCCGGGTGCGTTCGATCGCGACCACGTCCTTGGCCTCCTCGACCACGCACAGCAGGGCGGGGTTGCGCCGGGGGTCGCGGCAGATGCGGCACTGGTCCTCCTCGGAGACGTTGCCGCACACCTCGCAGAACCGGACCCGGGCCTTCACCTCGGTCAACGCGCTGGCGAGGCGCTGCACATCCTCCGGGTCGGCTCCCAGGATGTAGAAGGCGATCCGCTGGGCGCTCTTCGGTCCGACGCCGGGCAGGCGCCCCAGTTCGTCGATGAGGTCCTGGACCGCACCGTCATAGGCGACCATCAGCGCGGCTCCTCACCGTCGTCGATCTCCTCATCGATCACCACACCGCCCAGCAGGCGGGCCACCAGGGGCGCGCCCACCACCTCGGTGTGCTCCAGGTCCGGGTCCTCCGGGGAGGAGTCGTCCATCTCATCACCCAGCCGGGTCACCGGGGGCGGGGCATGCGGATCCCGGGGAGGGGCCGCCAGCAGCGCACTCGCGGGGGGCTCATCCGGGGCGGGCGCCGTGCTGCTCCCGGGTGCGGGCGGGGAAGTCGTTGCCGGTCCGGGCGAGGTGCTGGCGGCGGGTCCGGACGTCGCAACGGTGGCCGGGCCGCCGCCGGCGTGTCCAGCCATCCGGTCCGCAGGGGTCGTGGCACCGGCCGGCACAGGCTCGTCCCAGGGGGGCCCGGCCGGGCCAGGGGCGCCGCCGTGCGGGGCAGCACCCGGCGGCGCGGCACCCTGCGAAGCGGCACCCTGCGGGGCGGCACCGCGCGTGCCGGCACCGCCGGTTCCCGGGTTGCCGGTGACGTCGTCGGCGGTCGCGCGGGGCGCTGGTGGATCCTGTGGCGGGCGACGGACGGGTATGTCGGCCCACCCGTCCCCGGGTGCACCGGCACCCGCCGGTGGGGAGCCGGTGGCACCGGCGGCAGTGGCGTGCGCCGTGCCGGGGGCACCACCCGGCGGGTGCCCGCCCGGGAGGTCAGCCTGCCGTGCGCGAGCCGGCCCGTCCGCCGCACCCGCACCGGCAGCACCCGAGCCGCCGGGTCCTGCACCGGGACGATCGCTGCCGCGGAACTGGTCACCTGCCGGTCCGCCGGCGTCGGGCCGCCGGCCGGAGCCGGAAGCCTCCGGGCGCGGGGCGGCCGGATCCGGGGCGGGTGCGGGCGGACCTGAGGGGGCACCGCCTCCGGGCCCGGACCCCAGTACCGGTTGGATCTGCACCTCCACGCCGAGCGTCTCCCGGAGGGCCTGGGAGAGGAAGGAGGCGTGGGGACCGGTGCGGAAGGCTGTGGCCAGGCCCTCGGTGGAGAACCCCAGCGACAACGTCGACTCGGTGAGTTCCACGACCTGGGCGTCCTGGGAGACCAGCGCCCAGGTGGTTCGTTTGAGCTGCGCGAGTGTCTCCAGCACCTCGGGCCAGCGGCGACGGACCTGGTCGGTGGTCAGGGCGCCGCTACCCTCCGGCTCCCGGGCCGGTGGGCGGCCGCCTTGGGCGGTCCCCGGCTGCGCCGGAGCCG
>CALKWS010000172.1 GCA_938004115.1 uncultured Ruaniaceae bacterium | reverse complement strand
CCGTGCGCAGCACCGCGAGCAGTGGGCGCACCGCGGGTTCCTCGCGCAGCGGCCGGTCCGGGGCCGCGGCAGCCAACGGGACGCCGGCAGCGCGCAGCCCGCGCCGGATCGTGCCCAGTTGCGCGCTGGACCGGGCGACCACGGCCATCTGCGCCCACGGCACCTGGTGGCGCAGCCGCGCCGCGCGCAGTTGACGGGCGACGAACGCCACCTCCTGGGCAGGGCTTCCCAGCACGGCGGTGCGCAGCCCGCGCGGGAGAGACTCCGGCTCGCCGTCCTCGAACTCAGCCGCCTCCGGCGCGCCCGGCGCCTCCCGGCGGGCCGCCGCGGTCAACACCGGCAGTGAACCGGTCAGGCGACGGATCGGCTCCCGGAGCCACTCCCCGTGCCGCCACACCGTGGTGAGGACGTGTTCGCGAGCGCCCCACGCGCCGTCGGCCGTCCCATCCCGAGCCGCCGGGGCTGCGGCCGTGGCCATCAGGGCGGGTACCCCGCCCCGGAAGGACTGCACGGCGGCGTCCGCGTCACCGAGCACGGCAACCGTTGCACCGTCGCTACCCAGGACGTCGAGCAACCGGGCGGTGGCGAGGGTGGCGTCCTGGTAGTCGTCGTGGACCACCAGGGACCAACGAGGCCGCGGCACGTCGGGCAGCACCTGCTCCCAGGTGACCAACGCGGTCACCGCCTCGTCGACGATCCCGGCCGGGTCGTAACGCGCCCCGCGGTCCGGGGTCATCTGCCCCAGTGCCATCACCTGGGTGTACTCGGTCAGGATCTGCCCGGCGCCGACCCACTCCGGCCGCCCGCGCTGCCGGCCGAGTTCGCTGAGCGCCGGGCCGTCCAGCCCCGCCTCCGCGGCGCGCATCAGCACATCGCGCAGTTCGTTGCGGAACGCCTGCAGGCCCCAGGTGCGCGGACCGATGCCCTCCGGCCACTCCACCCGTGCGCCGACACCCTCGGCGTGGCCGGCGAGCAGCTCGGCCAGCACCTGATCCTGTTCGGGTCCGGAGATCAACGTGGGCGGCGGCTCCCCCAGGTGGCTGGCCCGGAGGCGCAGGATCGCGAACGCCAGCGACGCCGGGGTGCGCACCACGGGGGCATCGAGGGTGCGTCCGATGCGGCGGGTGACCTCGGCGCGCAGCGCGCCCGCGCCCAGCCGGGTGGGGACCAGCAGCATGGGACGGCCGCCACGGTCGGCCTCGGCGACGGTGAGCGCGACCGCCAGCCGGGTCTTACCGGACCCGGGCGCCCCGTGCACCACGTGACGTCCGCCGTCGGCCACCGCGCCGGCGACCGCGGACTGCGCGTCGTCGAGGGTCGGGACACCGGTCTCGGTGCCGCGGGTGAGTACCGGGGAGGTCATGGCGACCATCTCATCACGGCGCACCGACATCACCGCCAGCGCTGCTCACCCGGCCGCGTTGCCCGTGCCCCGCGAGGGCCGGTGGCGTCAGTCCGGGAGCACCCAGCCGTTTGGTTCGCAACCTTCCAGGGAGATGGACTGTTGCACCATCACCGGCGCCGGTTCACCCTCGGCGGGGCACGCCACGTGCCCGTGCCCCAGGAGGTGGCCGACTTCGTGGTTGAGCAGGTAGCGCCGGTACTCGGTGAGCCCGGCGCCGGCCTCGGTGAACGGCTCGGCGCCCTCGGTCCAGCGCAGGGCGTTCAGTACCGCGGTGTCCCCGATCGCGCAGGAGTACTCACCGCCGGTGGGCAGCGGGTCGCACTCGGCGTCCACGGTGCCGGGGGTGGCCAGCAACAGGCGCAGGTCCGGATCGGCGTCGGTACGGCCGAAACTGACCGACATCTGCCCCGGCCAACCGCGTTCGTCGTTCAGGGTGGTGAGCACGAACTCGGCGAACCGTTCGGCGTCGATGGGCAGGTCCTGCTCTATCTCGATGCTCAGCAGCAACGCGAGTTCGGCATCCGGGCCGGGTGGTTCCACGTGCCCCGGGAGCATCTCGAACTCGCCGGGACCGGTGGCGGGGACCTGCCGGGCGAGCAGACCGGCACCGGCGTCCCCGGGGCGCAGCCGTTCCTCCGGCGCCGGGATCGACGGGCCGTAGACCCCGTCCGGACCCGCAGGGTCACCGGTGGGCTCCGGCCAGGAGGCCCTACCCTGCGCGTCCGCCGGAAACGGCAGACCGCCGAGGAGGGCGATCCCGAGCAGGGCGCACACCAGGAAGATCGCTCGACGCATCACCCTCATCCTGGCAAATAACCCTCGAACTCTCGACTCGCGGCCAACGGGCTCTCGACCCGCGACCAGGGGACGGGGGCTCGAGGCAGGTCTCACCGGCCGCGACGGGCAGCCGTGTCGCTGCGGTGGCCGCCGGGCGCATACGATGGGAGCAGTTCAGGCCCATCGGTGACAACAAGGAGGACGTATGGAGATCAGGATCGGAGTCAAGAACGTGGCACGAGAGCTGACTCTAGAAGTCTCCGAGAACGCCGACGAGATCGCCGAGATCGTCACCAAGGCCGTCGCGAAGGCGGAGAAGGACCCGACGGCGACGCTGGACCTGACCGGTGAACGGGGACGGCGAGTGATCGTCCCGGTCGCGGCGCTGGGGTTCGTGGATTTCGGTGGCGACGATCAGCCCCGGGTGGGCTTCGGCCGGTTGTGAGCCGCGCCGGCGGTCAGGTGTGCGCCCGACCGCCGGTCACGTGTGAACCCCGCCGGCGGACGACGCGCGGCGGTGGCATAGGTCACCTTCGTGCGCTTCGCCGGTACATCGGGCTACAGTGGTACCGGTAACAGGTTGCCCGGTCGCCACGATTGTTCGGTACACGCACCTGCACGCCGACCGCGGTGTCGGCACGTTTCTTTCGCGATCGGCTACCCCGAGATGGTGATGATCGCCGCCCGCGTGAGCGGTTCCGACGTCACCTTGACGCGAAATAGGTAGAAGCGTGACGCAGCACAACACTATGACCGAGCACGAAACCCCGACCAACGGCGCCGACCCGGAGGCCGGCGCGAGCCCCGCCACCGCAGCCGACGACACGAAGGCGGACGACGCCACCGAGTTGGCCGACGTGGTCGAGGACACCCTCCGGACCGAGGCCCCGGCCACCGAGCCGGAGGAGCAGACGTTCGCCGACTTCGGGGTCTCCGAGCCGATCGTGCGTGCCCTGGCCGAGGCCGGGATCACCCACCCCTTCCCGATCCAGGCCCTCACCCTGCCGGTGGCGCTGGCCAAGCAGGACATCATCGGGCAGGCCAAGACCGGTACCGGTAAGACCCTCGGGTTCGGCATCCCCCTGCTGCAGGCGGTCACCGGCCCGGGCGAGGACGGTTGGGACGAGTTGCCCGCGGCCGGCAAGCCGCAGGCGGTCGTGGTGACCCCCACCCGGGAACTGGCCGTTCAGGTGGCCGGAGACCTGAAGACGGCGTCCCGGCACCGGTCGGTGCGCATTACCGAGGTGTACGGCGGGCGTGCCTACGAGCCGCAGATCGAGGCGCTGCAGCGCGGCACCGAGGTGATCGTGGGCACCCCGGGACGGATGATCGACCTGCTCAAGCAGGGCCACCTGGACCTGTCGAAGGTACGCACGCTGGTGCTGGACGAGGCCGATGAAATGCTCGACCTCGGCTTCCTGCCCGATGTGGAGACCCTGCTCTCCCGCACCGCGGCGAGCCGGCACACGATGCTGTTCTCCGCGACGATGCCGGGCCCGGTAGTGACGATGGCCCGCCGGTACATGAACCGGCCCACCCACATCCGCGCCCAGGACCCCGAGGATGACGGCGTGACGCTGAAGGCGATCACCCAGTTCATCTACCGCGCCCACGCGCTGGACAAGATCGAGGTGCTGGCCCGGATCCTGCAGGCCAAGGGCCGCGGTCTGACGCTGGTGTTCGCCCGCACCAAGCGCACCGCCGCGCGGGTGGCCGATGACCTGGCCGAGCGTGGTTTCGCCTCCGGGGCGATCCACGGCGACCTGGGCCAGGGCGCCCGGGAGCAGGCGCTACGGGCGTTCCGCAACGGCAAGATCGATGTGCTGGTGGCCACCGACGTGGCCGCTCGCGGCATCGACGTGGACGACATCACGCACGTGGTGAACTATCAGTGCCCCGAGGACGAACGCATCTACCTGCACCGCATCGGACGCACCGGGCGGGCCGGGAACACCGGCATCGCGGTCACCTTCGTGGACTGGGACGACGTACCCCGGTGGATGCTCATCGACAAGGCCCTGGGCCTGAACCGGGGTGAGCCGGTGGAGACCTACTCCTCCTCCCCGCACCTGTACACCGACCTGGACATCCCCGAGGGGACCCGGGGCCGGCTCCCCCGCAGCCAGCGCACGCGCGCCGGGTTGGACGCGGAGGAGCTCGAGGACATCGGCGAGACCGGCACCCGCACCGGCGGCGGCGGTCGCGATCGTGGTGAGGGCGGACGACGTCGCAGCGGCGGCGGGCGCAGCGGTCCGGGCCGTAGCGGTCAGGGAGGCGGTGGTCGCGGCGGCCAGGGCAACCGCGGTGGCCAGGGCCGTCGCCGCGCCGGCGATACGCACCGGGCCGGCCAGGACGGCCAGCCGCGTTCACAGCGTGAGGGCGGTTCCGGTGAGGGACAGCGTCGCCGCCGGCGCCGTCGTCGTCGGAACAACTCCTCCGGCTCCGGCACCGGGCAGGCGTCCTCCTGATCTCCTAGGGCCGGATGATCCGGCCGCGCCCCTGGGCCTCGATCGCCTCCAGCGTCTCCGGGCTCGTGGTGTGCTCCCCGAGCCGGTTGTGCTTACCGGTGCCGTGGTAGTCGCTGGCGCCGGTGATCAGCAGCCCCAGGTCGGCCGCCAGTGCGCGCAGGTGCTCCCGGTCGGCGTCGGTGTGATCCCGGTGGTCCACCTCCAGCCCGGCCAGGCCGGCGTCGGCCATGGCAGCGATCACCGCGTCGCCGATCACCCGGCCCCGGGCCCGGGCGCGCGGATGCGCCAGGATCGGCACCCCGCCGGCGGCACGGACGATGCGGACCGCCTTGATCACGTCCGGGGCGTAATAGCTGACGTAGTAGGGGCCGCCGGCGGCGAGGATGTGGCCGAACGCCGCGGACCGGTCCGGCACATGCCCCTTGGCCACCAGGGCGTCGGCGATGTGCGGGCGCCCGATCGTGGCGTCCGGGCCTGCCTGGGCCTGCACATCGGCCCAGGTGATCGCGTAATCCGCGGACACCCGGCGGACGATCTCCCGGGCCCGGCCGTCCCGAGACTCTCGTGCCCGGGTGCTCTCCCGGCGGAGGTCCGGGTCCTTCGGGTCGTGCAGGAAACTGAGCAGGTGCACGCTGATCCCGGAGGCGGTGCAGGACAGTTCGGCCCCCGGCACGAGCGCCACCCCGCTGGCGGGTACGTGTGCGGCGGCCTCCTGCCACCCGGCGACGGTGTCGTGGTCGGTCAGGCCGATCACGTCCAGCCCCGCCGCGGCGGCGTTGGCCATCAGTTCGGCCGGGCTGTCGGTGCCGTCGGAGTGATGGGTGTGGGTATGGAGGTCGATGCGCACCCACCCCAGGCTAGCCGCGCACATCGGGCCCCGGGCCCATCGAACCGATGTGGACCCGTGAGGTCCAGGAAGCCGGCGGGCCGGTGAGTTGGGCCGCGCACGGTGACCGGGGATACCTGGCGATGTGGCCGGGAACGGACGGTGACGAAGCGGAGGTGGTCGCGCTCGACCTCGCCACCGGGGAGGACCGCTGGGCGGTGCCGCACGCCGCCACGATCGGTGATCTCATCGCCGACGAGCGGGGCGGTGTCATCGTGGTGCAGACGATCGGCGATGCCTCCACGCTCACCGCCTACGACGATCAGGGGCAGGAGCGGTGGACCTCCTCGGTCGATCCGGTGTCCGATGAGATCAGCTCGGGATTCCTGCACGACCCGGTGGCCGCCTTCGACCTGGCCGGCGATCAGCGTGCGGTGGCATCTGCAGCACCAGAGCGACGAGGGTACGCCGCTGTACGCCGGGACCCAGTTGGACCGCTTCGGGGACACCCTGGTGGCCATCGACGACTTCAACGCCCCGACCATCGCCGTGCTGGACCTGGACGACGGTGGCCAGGTCCCGACGGTGCGGTGGCACCGCGACCCGGGCACCGGGTTCGGTGACGGGGTCATCGCCGATGAACACGGGTTCGTAGCCGTCACGGCGAGCGACGTCCGGGCCTGGGATGCGACCGACGGCCAGCGGGTGGCCCGCCAGGTCATGGACTGGCACCGGGACGGCCCCGGCGCGGGCGGCTTGGAGGGCCGGGCCTTCGCCCGGGTGTACCTGTTCGAGGACTCCATCGTCATCGAACGAGACCGGCGGTGGG
>CALKWS010000171.1 GCA_938004115.1 uncultured Ruaniaceae bacterium | reverse complement strand
TCGGGTACACGGCGGCCGGTCGGATGTGATGTTGCCGACCGCCTGGTCACGGGCATGCCGTGAAGTTGGTATTCTTCCATCGGCATCAACGACCATACGGCGGGTTGCCCGAGCGGCCAAAGGGAGCTGACTGTAAATCAGCCGCGTCACGCTTCGCAGGTTCGAATCCTGCACCCGCCACCGGCACGAAGGCCCGGACCTCCATCTGAGGTCCGGGCCTTCGGCGTTGGGTGGGCGGCGCGGCACCGTTCGTGCTGTGCTGCCGGGACGGTCAGCGCGGACCGCCGGCCATCCGGTGCAGCCGCTCGATCCGGTCGCTCATCGGCGGGTGGGTGGCGAACAGCCGTGAGATCGCTTCGGCCCGGAACGGGTTGGCGATCATCATGTGGGACACGTCGGCCAGATCGCCGGCGGGTTTGAGCGGGCGGGCCTGGGCGCCGCGCTCGATCTTCTGTAGCGCCGAGGCCAGCGCCAGCGGGTCACCGGTCAGTTCCGCGCCCGCCGCATCGGCGTCGTACTCGCGGGTGCGGGAGATCCCCAACCGGATCAACGTGGCCGCGAACGGGGCCAGCAGCGCCATGGCCAGCATCCCGACCAGCGCCAGCGGCCCGCCGGTGCGCTGCCGGCCGCCCCCGCCGGTGAACAACAGGAACTGGGCCACCGAGGTGATCACCCCGGCGATCGCGGCGGCGACGGAGGAGGTGAGGATGTCGCGGTTGTACACATGCATCAGTTCATGGCCCAGCACACCGCGCAGTTCGCGCTCATCGAGCAGTTCCAGCAGGCCCACGGTGCAGCAGACCGCCGCATTGCGCGGGTTGCGGCCGGTGGCGAAGGCGTTCGGGGTGCGGGTCGGGGAGATGTACAACCGCGGCATGGGCTGGTTCGCCCGCATGGACAGCTCCCGCACGATCCGGTACATCTGCGGGGCCTGTGCCTCACTGACCGGCTGGGCGTGCATCGCGCGGATGGCGATCTTGTCCGAGTTCCAGTAGCTGACGAAGGTCATCACCACCCCGACGCCGGCGAACACCCAGATCAGCGAGGCATTGCCGGTGCCGGAGGCGACCAGGGCGCCGAGCCCCAGGAGCACCGCCCACAGCACCGCGAACAGGCCCGCGGTCTTGACGGTGTTACCCACTGCGGTGCCCATCGTGGAGTTCTTCTCAGCCCGCCGGGGAGGAGGTCTCGATACCGGCCTCGGCCATCATCTTCGCCCTGGAGATCTGGGTCATCTCCTCCCGGGGCACCACCTTGACCCGTTCGCGCCCCTCGGCCTCACCCAGGGCGCGCTCGTGCGCATCGAGCAGTTCCCAGCCGTCCCAGGTGGTGTAGGGCACCCCGTCGGCGTGCAGCCGTTCCAGGATCTGGTCCACGTCGCCGTCGCGGGTGGCACCGGTGGCCTTCAGGTCCTCCACCAGGTTGGTGATGGTCTCCCGGGCATCGGACTTGGTGTGCCCGATCAGGCCCACCGGGCCGCGCTTGATCCAGCCGGTGGCGTATACGCCCGGAATCTGCTTCCCGTGCTCGTCCAGCACCCGGCCGGCCTCGTTGGGGATCACCCCGGCGACGGGGTCGAAGGGGATGTCGGGGATCGGTGACCCGAAGTAGCCCACGGCCCGGTAGACCGCCTGGACCTCGAACTCCTCGAACCGCCCGGTCCCGCGGACCGAACCGTCCCCGACCAACTCGGTGCGTTCGGTGCGCAGTCCGGTCACCTGGTCCTCGCCGAGGATCTCCACCGGGCGGTGCAGGAAGTGCAGGTGGATACGCCGGGAGGCGGTCATCTCCTCCGGGTCGCGCATCGTCCAGTCCGTCAGCGCCTTGACCACCTGCCGGGTCTGGTTGCTGGCGTTCAGGGCCTCCTCGGAGGCCTCGTCGAACTCGAAGTCCTCGGGGTAGACCACCACGTCCACGTCCGGCACCCGGCCCAGTTCGCGCAACTCCAGCGGGGTGAACTTGCTCTGCGCCGGCCCGCGACGTCCGAAGATGTGCACGTCGGTGACCGGGCTGGCGGCCAACCCGTCCGCGACGTTCTGCGGGATCTCGGTACTCATCAGGTCCCGCACGTGCTTGGCGAGCATCCGTGCCACATCCAGCGCCACGTTGCCGTTGCCGATCACGGCGACCTTCTCCGCCTCCAGCGGCCAGGTCCGCGGCACGTCGGGGTGGCCGTCGAACCAGGACACGAAGTCCGCCGCACCGAAACTGCCGGGCTTGTCCACGCCCGGGATGTTCAGGTCCGCGTCCCGGATCGCGCCGGTGGCGAAGATGACCGCGTCGTACTGCGCCCGCAGGTCCGCCACGGTCAGGTCGGTGCCGATGTCCACGTTCCCGATCAGGCGGATGTCCCCTCGCTGCAGGATCTTGTACAGGGCGTTGACGATGCCCTTGATCCGCGGATGGTCCGGGGCCACGCCGTAGCGCACCAGGCCGAAGGGGGCGGGAAGGCGTTCGAAGAGGTCGATAGCCACATCCAGGCCGGATTCAGCGAGGATGTCGGCGGCGTAGATGCCGGCCGGCCCGGCCCCGACGATGGCGACCCGAAAACGTGGAGTGGGAATGGTGGTGCCTTTCGACGAGAGAAAGTCGGTCCTTGGTCAGTGTAGGCAAGCCTAACCACCCCCGGCGCGGCGGGTCGTGTGTGGCTTGTCTCATCGTCCCGTCCGCACACCGCTCGTGGCGCGGACGGGGTAGGTTCACGCCGTGCCCCTGACTCCCCACCCGCAGCCCGACCAGCGCTCGTTGCGCCGCGGGATGGTCGCCGGTGTGGGTGCCTACGCGATGTGGGGCGTGCTACCACTGTACTTCCCGCTGATGGCCGGTGCGGGGGTGTGGGAGATCGGCGCCCACCGGGTGCTCTGGTCGATGCTGTTCTGCGGCCTGTTGCTGGCCCTGACCGGGACGCTGGGTCAGGTGCGGGCGCTGCTCCGGGACCGTGGGGTGCTGGGCCGCCTGGCGCTGGCGTCCAGCTTCCTGGCCGCGAACTGGGTGACGTTCCTGTACGCCGTCCTGACCGATCGGGTGGTGGATGCCTCGCTGGGCTACTTCATCAACCCGATCATCACCGTGCTGCTGGCCGTGCTGGTGCTACGGGAGCGGCTGCGACCCATGCAATGGGTGGCCATCGGAATCGCGGCCGTGGGCGTGGTGGTGATCACGATCGGGTACGGCACCATGCCGTGGGTTGCGGTGGTGCTGGCGGGGAGTTTCGGCATCTACGGGCTGGCGAAGAACCGCATCGGCCGCACCGTCCCAGCCCTGCCCGGCCTGCTTGTGGAGACCACCGCGCTCATGCCGGTGTCCCTGGCCTACGTCGTGGTGCTGGGGATCCAGGGCACGGGGACGTTCCTGACGGCGACCGACGCCACTGCCCTGGGCCACCCCTGGCACAGCCTGGCGCTGGCGGGTTCGGGGATCGCGACCGCCGTGCCGTTGGTGTGTTTCGCCGTCGCCACCCGGGCGTTGCCGCTGAGCACCGTGGGTCTACTGCAGTTCATCGCCCCGACCATGCAGTTCATCATCGGCGTCGCGGTGCTGGGTGAGCAGATGCCGGCGGCCCGGTGGGCCGGTTTCGTGCTGGTCTGGGTCGCGCTGGTGCTGTTGGGGGTGGAGGGCCAGCGTGCCCGACGACGTCCGGCCGGCCCGGTGCCCCCGGCGCCCCAGTAGTCGTCCCGGTAATCGTCCCGGTGATCGTGCAGCAGACGCTCAGCGGGCACCGCGGGGACGGGTGCGGGAGTACAGCAGCGCCAGGACGATGAGCGCCGCGGAGCCCACCAACCACCATCGGGTGAGCTGCTGGGCCGGTGCCATCGGGTCCGGGTGCTCGGTCAGGGCCAGATCCACCGTCGGTGGTGGCATTGGCTCCCCGGCGCCGTGCACCGGGGACGGCGGGCCCGGTGCCGAACCGTCGTCGACGAACTCCAGCGCCGCCACCGGTTGGATGATTCCCCAGCCCACCCGGTCATCACGCTCCCACGTGCCGGCCCGGGAGGCGGTCGCCTGCAACCGGTGCGCCCACTGCTCGGCACTCTCCTGCGGGTAGCGGGCGGCGATCAGCGCGGCGGCCCCGGACACGTAGGCCGTGGCCCAGCTGGACGAGGGGACCGCGTCGCCTTCGTTGAAGATGCAGTCACCGCCGTAGAGGAACGCGCTGGGCACGTGCTGACCGGGGGCGGCCACGTCCACCTCGGGCACCTCGAACGACGCCAGCGCGTGCCACACCCCCTGCCGGTCCACCGCGGACACCCCCAGCACCCCGTCGTAGGCCGCCGGGTAGCGCGGCACCGTGTCCTGCTCGGCCGCGGTCTGCCGGTTCCCCGCGCTGGCCACCACCAGGGCACCGGCGTCCACGGCCTGCTCGACTGCCTCGCGCAGGTCCGGGTGGTCCTGGTCGGTGCTCAGGGAGACGTTGATGATCTGCGCCTCGTTCCGGGCCGCCCATTCGATGCCCGCCGCGATGCGCTGCGGGGTGAGATGCACGTCCTCGCGTTCGGCCTGCTCCCCCCGTCCGTAGTACACCCGCACCGACTGGATGTCCGCCGAGGGGGCCACGCCCAGCACCCCGGAGCCCTCCACCGCCCGGGCGGCGATGATGCCGGCGACGAAGGTGCCGTGACCGTCCGCGTCCCGGTCGTGGGGATCGTCGCCGTCCACGACGTTGGTACCGCCGCTGACCACATCCTGCAGATGCTCGTTCTGGGAGTGCACCCCGGAGTCGACCACGGCCACGGTCACGCCCTGCCCCCGGGAGATCTCCTGGGCCCGCGGTACCCCCAGGGCGGTGAACGCGGGGGGCTCGGCGCTGACGTACTGGGGGTCATCGGCGTCGCACTGCTGCGCGGTGGTCTGAGCGTGGACCGGGGCCGGCCCCGGGGTGCCGGGCACCACCCCGGCGAGCAGCAGCGCCGAACCCAGCACACCGGCGGCCAGCGCCCGGACCAGGCGCACCTTCCCACGGTGCACCGGTCGGACCCCGGCCGGATCGGAGGCGCTCACTCCTCCTCCGCGGGCTCGTCGACGTGCCCGTCCATCCCGCTGATCGCCTCCGCCGGCAGACCCGACCGGGCCGCCTCCACCGTCAGACCCGGCCCCGGGAGGAACAGCCCGGCCCAGGCCGCCGGCACCGGTGGCGGTTCCAGGTCGCCGTACCCGAGCAGGTCGAGGACCTCCCGGTGCCCTGGCGGGATGTGATACATCGTGCCCCGCTCGTCGACGACGATCCAGGCGCCCTGGGCTCCGCCACCATCCAGGCGCACCACGGCGCCGTGCCCGGCATCCACCTCCACCATGCCGCCAGTGACGTCCTCCTCCGCGGCCACGACGTGCAGCCGGGTCTCCTCCTCGGCCGGCTCGGGCGGGGCCGTCGGTGCGGGACCGTCGTCGTTCGCGCCCCGGGCCAGGTGCACGCACGGGGTGGCCTGCCCGGGCAGGACCTGCGGGATCTGCTCGGGCCAGTCGGAGGGCACCAGGTCGGCGTCGGGATCGACCCGCAACTGCTGCCGCTCGCTGTAGTCCAACGTGATCACGTCGTCCGGTCCAAGGCCCGAGCCCAGGTAGTACAGCGCCACGGCCAGCGGGGTGAGCTCGACCAGCTCCCCCTCGTCGTCGAGGACGTGCGGTGCCCCGGTCTGACCCTGGGCGTTGCGCAGCAGTACCACCGAGCCCACGGTCAGGTCCACGTCCAGGCCCGCGGCCGGACCGGGCGGCACCGAGCCGAAGTCCGGAACGGAGAACCGGGTGAGCGGAGTGCCCTCGGTGAAGATGTTCAACCACCTGCCGCTGACGTCGTGGGCGTCATCGGGGTGGAATTCCAGCACGTGGCTCAACGCGGTCAGGTCGTCCTGGTCCAGCGCGTACCGGTAGCCCTCGTGCACGTAGTGGATCTGGTCGTTCACCCGCACCAGGGCGGCGCTGGTGCCTTGCGGGGCCTCGCGGTCGGCGCGCAGCGACGTCCATTCCGCCTCGGGGCCCACCGCGCAGGACAGCCACTGGTTGTTGATCAGGTTCTCCGGGGGCGGTAGCGCGTCGGGAGCACCGGGTATGCCGACGGTCACCGCGCCGCGGGGCACATCCTCCAGGTCCGACTCATCGAGGTTCACCACCCTGAAGGTGTCGGCGAAGGCGAGCAGCCTGGCGCTGGTGACGTTGTGCACCGGGTGTAGTTCCCCGTTCACGGCCACGTAGCGCGCCCCGGTCTCCTCCACCACCACCAGGGAGTTGATCTTCCAGTCATCGTCCTGCTCCCCGGTGAACAGGCCGGCGATGAGGCTCCCGCCCACCACCAGCACGCTGAGCACCAGACTGGTGATCACCCCGCGCAGGGGTTTGGCAGGTTCCAGTTCCCGCCCGCCCGGGGCACCGGAGACGAAGGCGGTGAGCAGCCGGCGCCGGCTGAACGTCTGGGCCTGCAGCAGTTCCTTCTTCGAGGCCATGCGGCTACACCAGCCCCGCAGCCACGATCGCGAGCGGTGCCAGCAGTGCCAGGCAGGCCAGTTCGGCGGCGTCGGCCAGCCTCCCGAGCCACAGCCGCTGCTTGGGGGCCACCAGGGAGAAACCGACGATCGCGGCGGCGACGATACCGACGCCGAGGGTCACCCCGACCCGCCAGGTCGGGTGCAGCAGGGCGGCCACGACGCCGGTCAGCGCCAGCCCGAGGACGGCCAGGGACATCACGGCGGCCACGTCGAACCTGGCGTAGGACTCCCGCACGCTGAGGATCATGCCCGCGTAGGCCACGATCAGCAGCGCCAGTCCGAACAGTCCGGTGGTCAGCACCGTGGGTGTGGCGATCACGGTGAGTGCCCCCACCGCGATCCGCAGCGAGACCTGGATGCGGTGCCCGCGGTGCCACAGTCCGGCGACCTGCTCGCGGTCCAGTTCCGGCGGGTCGGCCAGGATCTCCTCATCGTCCCGGGCGCTGTCCACCCGCAGCGGCGTGGCCGCGAGCGCCAGCCAGGGGATGCCGATACCGGCCAGCCCCGCCAGTGCCACCGTGATCGCCAGCACCGCACCCGGTTCCTGACCGGTGAATTCGACCACGGCGCCCACCCCGGCCACCGCGGCACCGAGGATGGTGGGGATCAGGGCGTACTCGCGGTTCTCCCGCAGCAGGAGGAGGCCCAGTGCGCCGGTGACGGCGGCTCCGGCGCCGGCGTACAGGGCGGGGGCGCCCCACAACGAGTACCCGCCGGTGAGGGTGAACCCGGTCACGGCGGCGTACAGCGCGGCCACCTGCACCAACGCCACCGGCGCGGCCGGCGGTCCGCCGATGCGCCCGATCACCGCGGCCGAGACCAGCAGGATCAATCCGGTCAGGGCGGCGGCCGAGGTGATCAGCGTCGAGGCGCCGCCCAGCCCCGCTCCGGTGAGCATGATGGCGACGGTCACCAGCAGGGTGACCGCGGCGAGCACCGCGGTGGTGGCCGCATCCTGCGGCGACCACGGCCGCTGCTCGCTCTCCACCACATCGGCCACGGCCTCGACGATGTCGTCGTAGACGCGGGCCGGGGCGGATTCGGTGCCGGACACCAGGGTGAGTACGGCGCCGTCGGTCACGCCCTGGGCCTGCAGGCTGCGGTCGTCGTCCAGGGGTGAGCCATCGGACCTGGTGAGCCGGAAACCGGCGTAGACGGTGCTGGGTTCGAGGAGGTTCAGGTGCCGGGCCAGACCCGGGGTGATCTCCACCACGGGAACGCCGGCGGGGGCGGCCAGGTCCATCCGGCGGTCGCCGGCCACGATGGACACCCGGATCAGTTGGGCCACGGCCGGCTCGGCGCTGGTGGTCTCACTCATCTCGTCCCCGCTCGATACACGCTCGACTCTTTGGCGTTCTGGTTGATCGGTCCGCCCCTACTCTGCCACGACCTCCGCCCGCTGACGGCGGGCCCGCGGCGGCTCCCCGCGGCCGGGAGCGGTACCGGCTCAGGCGTACCAACGATGCACGGTGACCGTCCGCTCACCCAGTCCGATCCGGCCGTCCGCCGGCACCAGGACCCGCTTGCCGGGCAGCGCCCGGGTGGTCTCCCCCGCGGGGCCGACCACCACGGTGCCGTTGGCCGAGCCGCGGTCCTCGACCCACAGGTCCTCCCCGTCGATCCCGAACGCCGCGTGCGTACGGGACAGGGAGCGCCCCGGGTCGTCCACGGCCACGAGGTGGGCGACCTGCTCCCCCGGCCGCGGTTGGGGGCGGCGGCCGATCAGTCCCTCGCCGCTGACCGTCACCGACTTGCCGTCGTCGAGGCTGAGGACGAACACCGCACCGGCGCGGGTGTCCCGGCGATCGTCCAGGTCGGGCAATTCCGAGGGGTCCAGCGTCCGGGGGTCGGCCGGCGCGCCGACCCGGTCCTCCCGGCGTGCTGGTCGGGCGGCCGGCGCAGCGGCACGACCGCCGGTCGGACCGGCCGGGTCGAAGGTGTGCTCCGGGAGAGCGGCCGGCGCCGGGCGCCCCTGAGGAGAGCCGGTCCCCGGCGGGGGCGCCGTGGCGCTGGACGGTGGAGTGCCGGCGTGGTCCTGGCTGCGTGGTTCCCCCGGTTGGGCCGGCGCCGGCGGGACCTGCGGCGCGGGGACCGGCGGTGGCGTGCCCGCACCGTGTGGGGGCGGCACGGACGGGCCCGAAGGCGGCACACCGACGCCGGCACCGGAACCAGCGGCGGCGGCGACCTGCCCGGGGGGCGGGACGGTGCCAGCGGTCCCCGTGACCCCGAGCGCGGAGCCGTACCCCGGGGCCGCCGCCGGGTACCCGGGTCCCGGCGCGCTGCCATGCGGCCGTGCCGGGGATGGGACGTAGCCGGGGGCCGGCGCTGCGCCGGCGTGGGTCCCGGGTGCGGCGGCCGGGATCTGGCCGGGTCGGGCCAGCTCACCGGACGCCGTGGACGGCAGACCGCGGGAGTCGGCCGACGGCGGGGCGTAGCGGGGTGCGGGTGCCACAGCCGCGGCGCGCACGTCGACCACCCGGGTCCGGGCCACCCGGTCGTGCCAAGCCCGCCCGCGCCCGGTGCGGTCCAGCGCGCTCGTGGCGATCAACAGGAACTGCCCCACCAGCGCCAGTACGTGCGCGGCGCCCAGCAGCACCGAACGGACCACCCCCCGGCGCAGGCCCGGCGCGTAGTCGGCCTCCTCCTGCGCCGCACGGACGCCGAGCAGCTGCTTACCCACCGTGCGCCCGGAACGCGCCTCCCAGACCGCCAGGCCCACCGCCACCTCGCCGGCAACCACCCCCGCCAGCAGCACGCTGCCGGTGAGGAGGTAAATGGCCGCACCCAGCGCCGCGACGAGCACCAGGTCGATCAGGTGGGCGAGCAGACGGCGTCCCACCCGGCATCCGGGCAACCCGACGCCACCTTGCGTCACCTGCCGGACCGGAGGATGCACGTGCGGCGCGGGCGCTGCCTGCACGCTCATTGCCACTCCCCTGTCCTGCTCACTGGCGGTGAGTCTAGCCCTAACCACCGGTGACGGTCTGAAGGCCCTGGACGGCCCCGGCCGCGACCAATGCCGCCGGCAGCGCCAGGCCCACCGCGAGCCCTTCGACGATGTCCCCGATCCGGGAGAACCGCACCGAGCGGTACCCTCTCGCGATCGGCACGGCCAGGTAGGCGAACGCGACCGAGACCACCAGCAGCACCAGCCCCCAGGTGAGCATCTCGGGGACCTGATGCACCCCGAGGGCCAACTGCGCCAGCACCGTGAACAGCGCCAGGCGCGGCGGGATCTTGTCCGCCGTCCGGCGGAAACTGCGGGGCGCCAGGGTCAGGAACACCACCACCAGTCCCACCAGCGCGATCGTGCCCCATCCGCGCAACCCGCCCGGCTCGTAGGAGGCGAGCACCACCGGGGCCCCGGCGGTCACCAGCACGCTCGCGGCGATCATGCCGGCCCGTTCGCGTTGCTCGGCCTGTCGCACCCGGCCGGCGACGTGCTCGCGCCGCACCCGGCCCGGGGACCGGGGCAGCACCCCGCGCACGGACATGGCCGTGCGGGCCAGGAAGGGCATGTCCAGCACCTGCTCCTCGGAGATGTCCAACGCGACTCCGGGCATCGCCCGGATGATCAGCGGAGCAGCACCGAGCATCAGCGCAGGCGCCACGTACGGGGGGAGCGCCAGGAGCAGTTCCACCGCGAACAGGGCCGCCACCGCCGTGCTCACCCCGGCGACCACCGCGGCGACCCCGTCGCTGGGATCCTGCTCACGCCGGCTGACCGCGAACCGCAGCACCGCGAGCACCGCGGCGCTGAGCAACCCGAGCACCACCGCCAGCCGGAGGGCCCCGTGCTGGCCCGGCTCGGCGACCAGGAACCCCGCGGCGAACCCCAGCGCCGGCGCCAGCACCGTCTCCGCCAATGCCCCGTACGGTCCGGGAGCGGCCGCGGACCCCGCCCCCACGCCGTCGTGCTTCACCGTTCGTTGCCGCATCCTGCCGGTGCTGGCCGTTCCCACTGCCCCGGTGCGGGACCTTCCCGCTGCCCCCGCACGGGCCGGACCTTCTCGGCGGGTGAGGTGCGGGCGCCGCACGGCGAGCACCACACCGGCCACCGCGAGCAGCACCGGCATCCCGATCGCCACCTGCGTGGGGTACTGCGCCGCAGAGAGGATCATCACCACGTGGTTGGCGACCACCACCGCGGCCAGCGCCATGCCCAGCGCACACACGCTCCACCGGGCCGCACCGGGTGGCACCCGCCGGTAGCGGCTCGGACGATCGGCCTGAGCCACGCGGGCGCCCTGCGCCGCAGCGGGCGTGGCGCGCACCACGCTGAGCATCGTGCCGTCGGTCACCTCGTCCGCCAACGGCGCCTCGACGTCGACCTGCCGGCCGGCGGGTGTGCTGACCACGCTGGCGGCGGCGTCGATGCCGGCGGAGTGCAGCACGTCCGCCAGCCGGGCGTCGGGGTTGACGGCGATGTCCACCCGTTCGCCGTCGACGAGTAGGACCACACGCAGCAAGGTGGTGGACGTGCTCACCTGACCCCCGGTCGGACTAGGCATCGGGTTGGCTTGCCCATACTAGTGTTGTCGCAGTTCGTCCCGGGGCCCCGTGCGCCTCGGGGGATGGAGGTTGAAGAAGGTGACAGCGCAGGCAGAGCGCCTCAGCCCGCCCACGGCACCGACCGGACACCTCCAACTGCAACCACCACCCGAACTCATCAAGCCCGAGGGCGCCTCGAACACCCTGATGACCGCCCTGCCGATGGTGGGCTCGATGGGGTCGATCGCGCTGATCTCGTTCAGCCAGGCACCCGGGCCGCGGATCTACATCATGGGCGGGATGTTCCTGTTCATGGCCCTGTCCATGGTGGGCATGAACATCTGGCGGCAGAAGACCCAGCACGCGCGTGAGGTCACCGATATGCGCCGGGAGTACCTGGCGTACCTGGCCGAGATGCGCGAGACGGTCCGCACCGCCGCCCGCCGCCAACGCACGTTCCTGGAATGGTTCCTGCCCGATCCGGCCTCCCTGACGATGGTCGCCGAGGAAGGGACCCGGGTGTGGGAACGGGACAGCGGGGACGGTGACCTGCTGCGCACCCGGGTGGGCCGCTCCACCCAGCCGCTGGCGATGACGCTGGAGGCTCCGCAGAGTTCACCGGTGTCCCAGTTGGACCCGGTGGCGGCGAGCGCCGCGCACCGGTTCCTGCTCACCCACGCCAATCAGCCGGGTCTGCCGCACAGCGTGGACCTGCGGGACGTGGCCCGCGTGGAGGTTGCCGGGGAGGAGCGGCACGCCCGCGCACTGGCCCGGGCGATGATCATGCACCTGGCCACGTTCGTGGAGCCCGCCCAGCTTCAGATCGCGGTCATCGCCTCCTCCGCGGTGCAACCCGAGTGGGAGTGGATCAAGTGGCTGCCGCACGCCCAGTCGATGCAGGAGCGCGACGGCGTGGGGCCGGCACGGATGATCGGCGAATCCCTGGCGGAGGTGGAGTCCCTGCTGCCGTCGGGCCTGTCCGACCGGCCACGGTTCCAGCGCGGCGGAGCGGTCGCCGAACCGCACATGGTGTTCATCGTCGACGGCGGGCACGTCCCCGCCGGGAACGCGCTGATCACCGAGGACGGTGTGAGCGGGGTGACCGTCCTGGACCTTCCGGACACCTGGGACGAACTCTCGGACTGGGACACCATGCGGTTGCTGCTGCACCCACCGATCGCCTCCGGGCCCGAGCGTGGCCGCATCCCGATGCAGGTGCTGCACCGGGGCCACCCGCCGGAGCGAGCGGTGGCCGACCAGATGTCCATCGCCCAGGCGGAGGCCGCGGCACGGCGGTTGATGCCGATGCTGGTGACCGGCGCCGAGGAGACGGCGGGGCCGAAGCAGACGGTGTCGGCGGAACTGACCGACCTGCTCGGTCAGCCCGACGTGCGCGACTTCGACCCCAAGGTGGCGTGGAAGCCGCGGCTGCCCCGGGACCGGCTCCGGGTGCCGATCGGCCTGACCAGCCATGGCCAGCCGCTGGCGCTGGACATCAAGGAGTCCGCCCAGCAGGGCATGGGCCCGCACGGGTTGCTGATCGGAGCCACCGGCTCGGGGAAGTCGGAAGTGCTACGCACCCTGGTGCTGGCGCTGGCGATGACCCACTCCTCGGAGGACCTGAACTTCGTGCTGGTGGACTTCAAGGGCGGGGCCACCTTCGCCGGGATGGCGGACATGCCGCACGTGTCCGCGATCATCACCAACCTGGGCGAGGAGCTCACGCTGGTGGACCGGATGCAGGACGCCCTCCGGGGCGAGATGGTGCGCCGCCAGGAGGTGTTGCGCGCGGCCGGGAACTTCGCCAACGTGGCCGATTACGAGAAGGCCCGCAAGGGCGGTCGTACCGATCTGGAGCCGCTGCCGGCCCTGCTGATCGTGGCGGACGAGTTCTCCGAACTGCTGGCCGCCAAACCCGAGTTCACCGAACTGTTCGTCGCGATCGGGCGGCTGGGCCGGTCGCTGCAGATGCACATGTTGCTGTCCACCCAGCGGCTGGAGGAGGGACGGCTGCGGGGCCTGGAGTCGCACCTGTCCTACCGGATCGGGTTGAAGACGTTCTCCGCGGCCGATTCGCGCACCGTGATCGGGGTCCCGGACGCGTTCGAACTGCCCGGTGGCGGTGGCCACGGGTTCCTCAAGCCCGATGCCTCCACCTTGATCCAGTTCCGCGCCGCCTACGTGTCCGCCCCGCCGAAGACTCGCCGGCGGCCCGGCGGTGACCAGCGCACCGCCGCCCCGCCACAGCAGATCCGGCTGGAGCCCTACACCGCCGCCCCGGTGCTGCTACCGGAACCACGCCAGGAGGAACCGCCCCCGGCGCCCAGCGATGAACCGGAGGAGAAGCGCGTCACCTTCGACATCGCCGTGCAACGGATGAAGGGTCAGGGGCCACCGGCGCACCAGGTCTGGTTGCCGCCGCTGGAGACACCCTCCACGTTCGACGAGATGATGCCGGACCTGACCGCGGACCCGGAGCTCGGGCTGATCTCCCCGTCCTGGCGCAACGCCGCACCCCTGACGTTCCCGCTGGGCATCGTGGACCGCCCGCTGGAGCAGCGCCGGGACACCCTGAGCCTGTCGCTGGCCGGCGCCGGTGGGCACATGGCGATCGTGGGCGGGCCCCGCAGCGGCAAGTCGACGGTGGCGCGCAGTGTGCTCACCGGTCTGGCGCTGACGCACACGCCCCTGGAAGTGCAGTTCTTCGTGATGGACTTCGGCGGCGGGACGTTCACCCCGCTGGCGCAGATGGAGCACGTGGCCGGGGTGGCCACCCGCTCCGAACCGGACGTGGTGCGCCGGATCCTGGCCGAGGTCACCGGGTTGGTCAACGACCGTGAGGTGTACTTCCGCCAACACGGCATCGACTCGATGGAGACCTATCGCCAGCGCCGCCGGCAGGGCCGGGCCGACGACGGGTACGGGGACATCTTCCTGGTCGTCGACGGCTGGCCCACCCTGCGCACGGAGTTCGACCAGCTGGAGATGGACATCCAGGCGCTCGCGGCCCGCGGCCTGACGTTCGGGATGCATCTGGTGGCCGCCACCGGCCGGTGGATGGACTTCAGGTCCCAGGTCAAGGACGTGTTCGGCACCAAGATCGAACTGCGCCTGGGCGACCCGATGGACTCGGAGTTCGACCGCAAGGTGGCCCAGAACGTCCCGAAGAACCGACCCGGTCGCGGCCTGGTGGCCTCCAAGCATCACATCCTCACCCCGCTGCCCCGGATCGACGGTGACGGCAATGCCGACAGTCTCGGCGACGGGGTGGAGCACCTCATCGCCCGCGTCAACGACGCCTGGGCCGGCCCCCGGCCGCCGAAGCTGCGGCTCCTGCCCGCCGAGGTGACGGCCGCCGAGGTTCTCACCCAGGCCGACGAACGCGCCCGGGAGACGATCCTGCTGGGACTGGACGAGGCGGCCCTGGCCCCGGTCGGGTTCGACCCGCGCTCGGACTCCCACCTGTACCTGTTCGGCGATTCGGGCTCGGGCAAGTCCTCCTTCCTGCGTGGTGTGGCCCAGGAGGTGCAACGGCTCTACACCCCCGAGCAGGCGCAGTTGTTCGTGGTGGACTTCCGCCGGTCGATGCTGGCGGAGATCCCCGAGGACTATCTGGCCGGCTACTTCACCACCGCCGAGCAGGCCACCGAGGAACTGGCCGCGCTCTCCCAGTACCTGCGAACGCGGCTGCCGGGGCCCGATGTGACACCGGAACAGTTGCGCGCCAGGTCCTGGTGGAGCGGCGCCGAGGTGTTCGTGCTGGTGGACGACTACGACCTGGTGGCCACCTCCAGCGGCAACCCCGTGGCGGCGTTGCAGCCGCTCCTTGCTCAGGCGCTGGACGTGGGCTTGCACCTGATGCTCACCCGCCGCACCGGCGGGGCGAGCCGGGCGCTGTACGAGCCGGTGCTGCAGTCCCTGAGGGACCTGGCCGCACCTGGTCTGGTGCTGTCCGGCAGCAAGGACGAGGGCGCGTTGATCGGTGCCGCGAAACCGCAGCCCTCACCCCCCGGCCGGGGCCAGTACGTCACCCGCGCGAAGGGCATCCAGGTGGTGCAACTGACGCACAACCCGCCCACCGTGTAGCCAGGCGCTGGCGGGCACGTACCGGCGGGCGCCGCGGACACCACCGCGAGGTCGCGTCGTCGGGTCGGGGTCGACGCCTCCGGCGCCCGACGG
>CALKWS010000170.1 GCA_938004115.1 uncultured Ruaniaceae bacterium | reverse complement strand
CGGCCCACACCTGACCGCACACCTGCCCGCCCCCTGATTGGATACCGCTGTGAGCGACATTCGTGACCGTCCCGACGTGAACACCCTGAGTTACGAGCAGGCCCGCGACGAACTCGTCCAGGTCGTGGCCAGCCTGGAGAACGGCACCGCGTCCCTGGAGGACTCCCTGGCGCTGTGGGAACGGGGTGAGGCCCTGGCCGATCGCTGCCAAGGCTGGCTGGACACCGCCAAGGAGCGCCTGGCGAAGGCCAGCGAGGAGCACCAGCACGCCGCGCACGAGGACGGCGCCGGCGGCCCCAGCACCCCGCACCCGGGCAGCCCCGACCCCGAGGAGCCACCCTTCGACGTCGACCCGCCACGGTGAACGCCGGGAACGTGGGCACGCCGGGGGCCACCGAGGCTGACCGCCGCCCGCCCGCCGCCACGGCTCTGGTGGTCGGCGAGGCGCTGGTGGACGTGGTCCGCTCCCCCGACGGCCAGACGCAGGAGCACCCCGGCGGGTCCCCGGCGAACGTCGCGGTGGGGTTGGCCCGCCTGGGACGACCGGTCCGGCTGGCCACCTGGATCGGATCCGATGCCCGAGGGCGACGCGTCCGGGACCACCTGGGGGCAAGCGGGGTGCGGCTGGTCCCCGGATCGTCCGGCGCCGACCGCACCTCCACCGCGGTCGCGGACCTGGACGCCCACGGCGCGGCGCAGTACACCTTCGACCTGGACTGGCAGGTGCCGTCCCTGACCGTCGACGCCGGCGTGGCGGTGCTGCACACCGGATCGATCGCGGCCACGCTCCCCCCGGGTGCTGACGACGTGTCCCGCCTGATCAGCGCCGGGGCGCGGCACGCCACCGTGACCTACGACCCCAACGTGCGCCCCGGCATCATGGGCGAGGCACGGTCGGTGCGGCCCGGCATCGAAGGCCTCGTCGCCGCCTGCGACGTGGTCAAGGTCTCCGATGAGGACCTGGAGTGGCTCTACCCCGGCCGCGACCACGGCCAACTCGCCGCGCAGTGGCTGGACCGGGGACCCGCCCTGGTGGTGATCACCCGCGGTTCTCGGGGCGCTCTTGGCACCACCGCCGCCGGCACCGTGGAGGTACCGGCCCCCACGGTGAGCGTGGCGGACACCGTCGGTGCCGGCGATTCCTACATGGCCGCACTCATCGACGGGCTCTGGGGAGCCGGGCTGCTGGGCGCCGCGAACCGGCCGGCGCTGCGCCGGATCACCGCCGACACCGTGCGCCGGGTGATGACCTACGCCGCCGAGGCCGCGGCCATCACCGTCAGCCGCCCCGGCGCAGACCCGCCCCACAAAGCCGAACTCGACGCCGTGGAGGATCGATGAGCCCGCAACCACCGGTGAGCCCGCAAGCGGCCTGGGAGGCCCTGCAGCAGGGCAACGACAGGTTCGTCGCCGGAACCATGGAACACCCCAGCCAAGGGGTGGACCACCGCCGGCAGGTATCGGTGCGCCAGCACCCGTTCGCGGTGATCTTCGGCTGCTCGGACTCCCGCGTGGGCGCCGAACTCATCTTCGACCGCGGCCTGGGCGACCTGTTCGTGGTCCGCACCGCAGGCCACGTGGTGGACACCACCGTGATCGGCTCGATCGAGTACGCCGTGGACGTGCTCGGGGTGCCCCTGGTGGTGGTGCTCGGGCATGACCGGTGCGGGGCGCTGCACGCGGCGATCGAAGCGCTCACCAACGGCCAGATGCCCTCCGGCTTCGTCCGGGCGGTGGTGGACCGGGTCATTCCCAGCCTGGTGACCGGCACCCGCCCGGACGTTCCCACCACCACGGGACAACCGCCGTCGGACCCGGAAACCCCGCCCCCGGGCGGGACGGGCGTCACGCTGCAACGACAGATCCACATCCCCGACGACGATGCGTTACGCCGCCAGCACGTGCGCGCCACCGTGGAGATGCTCCGGACCTACTCGCTGAGCCTGGAGAACGCGGTGACCGAGGGACGGTGCGCGGTGCTGGGCGTGGAGTACGACCTGGCCGACGGCCGCGCGCGACTGGTCTGAGGCACACCGCTGCCCTCGCGGGGCTCACCTCACGGAAACCCTGGCAGCCGGCCGGTCCGACTGGTACCAATGGAACAATGGGATCACGTCGGGAACGTCGCATCGAAGCGGTACAAGCACGCACCATCCCCAGCCCCCGGTCAGCGATCGTGGTGGGCGCCGGCATGGTGGGGTTGGCCACGGCCTGGCACCTGCGGCGCGCCGGGCTGGATGTGACCGTGGTGGAGCAGGACCACGTGGCCGCCGGCGCCTCCTGGGGCAACGCCGGTTGGCTCACCCCGCCGATCACCACCCCGTTACCGGAACCGGCGATCCTGAAGTCCGGGATCAAGGCGTTCGTCTCACCCAACTCCCCGGTGTACGTCCCACCCCGGTTCGACCCGGTTCTGGTGCGGTTCCTCACCGGGTTCCTGCGCCGTTCCACCTCCCGGGCCTGGCAGGAGGCGATGTCGTACTACATCCCGCTGAACCGCCAGTCCCTGGAGGCCTTCGACGAACTCACCGAGCACGGCGTGGCCGAGCCCACGATCACCCCCGAGGCGTTCCTGGCGTGCTTCGACACCCCCGGCCAGCACCGCATGCTGCAGGAGGAGTTCGACCAGATCGACGCCGCCGGACAACCGGTGCACTCCGAGGTGATCGACGGCGACGCGGCCCGTGACCTGGTGCCGGCGCTCTCGGACCGGGTGGTGGAGGCGATCCGGTTGGACGGCACCCGGTACATCGACCCCCCGGCCTACCTGCAGGCCCTGGCCGAGGCCGTGCGGGCCCAGGGCACCACGATCCTGGAGGGCACCCGGGTCACCGACGTCGACGGCGGACGCCCCTCCAGCCCGGCCGCGGTGACGGTGCAGTCGAACGTGCGCAGCGGCGAGACCCGCTCGGAGAGCCCGGCCAGCGGGGCCGGTGAGCCGGAGCGGCTCACCGCGGACGTGGTGGTGCTGGCCACCGGCGCCTGGCTGCCGGAGTTCTCCACCAAGTTCGGGGTGCGCCAGGTGGTCCAGGCCGGACGCGGCTACTCCTTCACCATCGACATCGACCCGCACCCGACCATGCCGGTGTACTTCCCGGCCCAGCGGGTGGCGTGCACCCCGCTCGGGGACCGCTTCCGGGTGGCCGGGATGATGGAGTTCCAGCGACCCGATGCACCCCTGGACCCGCGCCGGATCAAGGCCATCGTGGGCGCGGCGGAACCGATGTTCACCGGCGCGAACTTCGACAAGCGCGACGACGAGTGGGTCGGGTCCCGTCCGGTCACCCCGGACGGACTGCCGCAGATCGGCCCCACCGTCTCCCCCCGGGTGCACGTGGCCGGCGGCCACGGCATGTGGGGCATCACCCTGGGCCCGCTGACCGGACGGTTGCTGACCGAGGCGATCACCACCGGTGAGGTACCCGAACTGCTGCGGCCCTTCAACCCGTTGCGCTAGCGCGCATGCCTGAGCGGCCGGGCACGTCTCAGTCGCGGAACGTCTCGATCTGGGCGCCCAGTTCGATCAACCGTTCCTGCAACTGCTCATAACCGCGGGCGATGATGTCCACCCCGCGCAGCACCGAGGTTCCCTTGGCGGCCAGCATCGCCAGCAGGATCACCACCGCCGGGCGCAGCGCCGGCGGGCAGGTGACCTCGGCCCCGGAGAATCGCGTAGGTCCGGTGATGTCCAGCCGGTGGGGGTCCAGCAGCCGCACGTCGGCGCCCAGGCGGGTCAGATCGGTCAGGTGCAACGCGCGGTTGTCATAGACCCAGTCGTGGATGAGCGTGGTGCCGGTGGCGGTGGCGGCGATGACCGCGAAGAACGGCAGGTTGTCGATGTTCAGCCCCGGGAAGGGCATCGGGTGGATCTTGTCGATGGGCGCGCGCAACTCGCTGGGATGCACCGTGACGTCCACCAGCCGGGTGCGCCCGTTCGCGGCCGGGTACTCCGCCGAGACGGTGTACCGCAGCCCCATCTCGGCCAGGGTGGCCAGTTCGATCTCCATGAACTCGATCGGCACCCGGGCGACGGTGATCTCGGAGTTGGTCACGATCCCGGCGGTGAGCAGGCTCATCGCCTCCACCGGATCCTCCCCCGGGGCGTAGTCCACGTCCCGGTCGATGTCGCGCTTGCCGTGGATCCGCAGGGTGGTGGTGCCCACGCCCTCGATCCGCACCCCGAGCAGCTCCAGGTAGAAGCACAGGTCCTGGACCATGTAGTTCGGACTGGCGTTGCGGATGGTGGTCACGCCCTCGTGCCGGGCCGCAGCCATGATCGCGTTCTCGGTCACCGTGTCCCCGCGTTCGGTGAGCACCACGTTGATCTCCTCCGGCCGCGCGGGGTCCACGGTGGCCTGATAGGCCCCCGAGGTGGCCACCACGTCCAGGCCGAAGGGGCGCAGCGCGATCATGTGGGGTTCCACGGTCCGGGTGCCCAGGTCGCAGCCCCCGGCGTACGGCAGCTGGAAGTCGGTCTCCCGGTTCAGCAGGGGGCCGAGGAACATGATGATGCTGCGGGTGCGCCGGGCCGCGTCGGTGTCGATCCGGTCCAGGTTCAGCGTGGCCGGGGGCACCAGTTCCAGGTCCTTGCCGTCGGCGGACCAGGTCGCCTGCACCCCGATCGAGCGGAGCACGTCGACGATGCGGTCCACCTCCACGATCCGGGCCACCCCGCGCAGCGTGGTGCGCCCCCGGTTCAGCAGCGAGGCACACAGCAGCGCGACCGCCCCGTTCTTGGAGGAGTTCACCGTGATCGTGCCGGACAGCTCCTGCCCGCCGGTCACCCGCAGGTGCGTGGGCCGCGGTGCGCCCAGGGACAACAGATCCGCCTCGAGCGCCTCGTTGATCCGCGCGAGCAGTTCCACCGACAGGTTCTGGCTGCCGCTCTCGATCCGGGCCACCGCGCTCTGGCTGGTGCCGAGCAACTGGCCCAACTGCGCCTGGGTCATGCCCTTGTTCTGGCGCGCGCCGCGAATCAGCGACCCGATCTGCGGCAGGGTGGTACGGGGCTGTTCGATCGTCGTCATGGGCCCCATGCTAACTCAGATCTGAGATAACACACCCCGCTACGTGCGCATTATCACGTCCCTGGCGCCCGCAATTATGCATGATTCGCATGCCGGCGCACCTGGGGGTCACACCACGGGACCCTCCAGGAGTTCGGTGACCAGGGCCGCCACCGCCGAACGCTCCGAGCGCGTGAGCGTCACGTGGCCGAACAGCGGGTGCCCCTTGAGCGATTCGATCACCGAGGCGATCCCATCATGGCGGCCCACGCGCAGGTTGTCGCGCTGGGCCACGTCATGGGTGAGCACCACCCGGGAACTCTGCCCGATCCGGGACAGCACGGTGAGCAGCACATTGCGCTCCAGCGACTGGGCCTCGTCGACGATCACGAACGCGTCGTGCAGCGACCGGCCGCGGATGTGGGTGAGCGGAAGTACCTCGAGCATGCCGCGGTCCATCACTTCCTCGACCACCTCGCTGGAGACCACGGCCCCCAGGGTGTCGAACACCGCCTGGGCCCACGGGTTCATCTTCTCCGCCTCGGTGCCGGGCAGATATCCCAGTTCCTGCCCGCCCACGGCGTACAGCGGGCGGAATACCACGACCTTCCGGTGCTCCTGACGCTCCAGCACCGCCTCCAGTCCCGCGCACAGCGCCAATGCGGACTTGCCGGTGCCGGCCCGCCCGCCCAGGGAGACGATGCCGACCTCGGAGTCCAGCAGCAG
>CALKWS010000169.1 GCA_938004115.1 uncultured Ruaniaceae bacterium | reverse complement strand
GGCCGCGTGGTGACCGGCGCCCTGACCGCGTGGTGACCGGCGCCGAGGGGCCTCCCACCAGCCCCACCGGCGCCACGAGTCACGTGGTCCACTTCCTTCTCAGCCGGTTCTGCCATAGGATGCTGATCTGTTCGGGGGCCGTCACAGATGTTCGACGGACGCACCCCTACCCCGCACTGACGTGCCACGACCGGAAGGACAGTCCATGGCCGACGCCCAGGCGCCGAAGTTTCTGACGGTGGCCGAGGTGGCGGAACTGGCCCGGGTGTCCCGGATGACCGTGTACCGGATGGTGCACTCCGGTGAACTGCCGGCCGTGCGGGTGGGTAAGTCCTACCGGGTGCCGCAGGCCGCCGTGGACGAACTGCTCACCGGCGGGTTGGACTCAGCGCCCGGTGATGCCGCCTCCGGGCGCTGAAGCCGGCGCCCAGGGAAGCCAACGCCCTGGTCTCGCCGCGGGTCTGCGTCGAGCCGCGGGTCGGCCCCGAGCCTCGGGCGGTCGCTGGAGCACGTGATCTGGCGCACGGTGCGCCGCCGCGTGGACGCAGCCCCGGTCGTCTACGCGTAGACTTCGGCGAGCACACTCAGCCGGGGCATGCCCGATGCGCCCGGCTGCATTCCTGCGTACGAGTTGGTGAGGTCCCATGGGTTCTGTGGTGAAGAAGCGCCGCAAGCGGATGTCGAAGAAGAAGCATCGCAAGATGCTGCGCCGCACGCGGCACCAGCGCCGCAACAAGAAGTGACACTGGGCGTCGTCGGGCACCGCGGCCCGACGGCGTCTCCCGGGCGGTGCGCAGATCTGCGTGTCAACGGGTGCAGGTGCCGCACCTCAGCCGGTGCGCGGACCCGTCAGCGGGTACGGGCACGCTCGATCCTGCGTGCCGCCGCCTTGCCCACTGCCCGCAGCACGGTAGCCGCCACCCACACCGCACCGGCTTGGCTGGCGGTGCGCAGACCCCCGCGCACGTTGCGACGCCGCCGGCGGAAGTCCCGCACCGGCCAACCGATGTCGGCGGCGAACAGGCGTAGCCGCGGGTCGGGATTGATCGCGCACGGCTGGCCCACGGTCCGCAGCATCGGGATGTCATGGCTGGAGTCCCCGTAGGCGGCGGACTGCGTCAGATCGAGCCCCTCTTCCTCGGCGACCCTGCGCACCGCGGCGGCCTTGTGCTCCCCGTGCATCATGTCCCCGACCAACTTGCCGGTGTACACCCCGTCCCGGTGCTCGGCGACCGTGCCGAGCACGCCGGTCAACTCCAGGCGATGTGCCACCAGGTCACCCACCTCCCGGGGGGCAGCGGTGACGATCCATACCTGATCCCCGGCCTGCAGGTGCTGATCGATCAGGTCGCGGGCGCCGGGAAAGATCCGATGGGTCAGGACCTGCTCGTAGACCTCCTCGGCCACCGCGATCATCTCGGCGACGGAATGGCCCCGCAGCATCGCCAGTGCCCGGGCACGCACCCGGTCGATGTGCTTCTTGTTCTCCCCGAACAGGAAGTAGTAGAAGGCATGGGCAGCGAAGTAGGCGATATCGCGACGCCGCATGATCCCGCGCCGGCGCAACTCCCGGGCGAGGTGATAGGACGACGCGCCCCGGATGATGGTGTTGTCCACGTCGAAGAACGCGGCGGCGCCGGATGTCACCGGACCACCCTAACGGCGCCGGCTCCGCTGCTCGACCCGGCGAACTGGCGGGGCGATGATGGCAGCAGCCAGGCGCCCGTCCCCGGCCCGCGCGGGCCGGGGCGCGAAGCCTCCCGCCGGGGTTAGCCTGGCGTGCATGGACCAGCCCTCGGCACCGCGGGTGCAACTGATGATGCGTGCGCAGTGCCATCTGTGCGATCAGGCGCGGCGCGTGGTGCAGGAGGTGTGCGCCGCTGAGGGGGAGCCCTGGGAGGAAGTGGACGTGGACACAGACCCGGAGCGCCAGAAGCGTTACGGGGAGTTGGTGCCGGTGGTCCTGGTGGACGGCGAGCAGGTCGGGTACTGGCGGATCGACCCCGACCGGTTGCGTGCCGCACTCAGCGGGACCGGAGGCGCCGGCGCCCGCGGCCTGCGCGCCAGGTTGCGCCGTCGTCGTCGGAGATGACCCCTCGCGCCAGGTTGCGCCGTCGTCGGAGATGACCCGGACAGCAGAACGCCCGGGCCGCAGCCCGGGCGTTCGCTGAGTGTCGATGTGGCTCGATCAGGACGATCGGGCCGGCCGTGAGGACTGCTGGTCAGTTCTCCAGCACGCCGACGACGTCCAACTCCACATTCACCTTGTCGCTGACCATCACGCCGCCGCCCTCGAGGGCAACGTTCCAGGTCAGGCCGAAGTCCTTGCGGGAGATGGAGGTGGTCGCGGTGAACGAGGCGCGGGTCTCGCCACTGGGGCCGGTCGCCGCGCCGCCGAACTCAGCGGACAGGGTCACCGGCTTGGTCACGCCGTTGATGGTCAGGTCCCCGGTCACGGTCATGTCGTCCAGGTCACCGGTGATGGAGGTGGTGGTGAAGGTCCACTCCGGGTTCTTCTCCGCGTCCCAGAAGTCGGCCGAGACCAGGTGCTCATCACGCTGCTTGTTGCCGGTGTCCACGCTGCTCGCGTCGATCTTCACGTCGGCCTTGGACTGCTCGATCGGGTCGGCGATCACGAACTGACCGGAGAAGACGCCCATCGTGCCCCGGACCCGGGCAATACCCACGTGGCGCACGGAGAACCCGACGCTGGAGTGGGCGGCATCGATGGTGTAGGTGCCGGTGGTGGGAACGACGGGGGCCTGGATGGTCTGGCTGGTCATAGGGTGATGCTCCTTCGGGAATGTGGTTCAACGTTCAAGTAGGTAGTTGAACAGAGAACTATTCTCGTGTCAAGATAGAAGGCATGGACGATTCTGGTACCCGCTGGCTCGACGCGCATCAGCAGCGTCAATGGCGCGCTCTGGTGCGCGGCATGGCACTGCTCAACGAACATCTGGACCGGGACCTGCACACCGAGACCGGGCTGAGCCTGAACGAATATGAAGTGATGGTGCGGCTGTCGGAGGTGTCCGAGTGGCGGATGCGGATGTCCACGCTGGCCGATGAGATGGTCCACTCCCGCTCCCGGCTGTCTCACACGGTGAGCCGGATGGAGAAGAAGGGACTGGTCAACCGGTGTAAGGACGACGGCGACGGACGCGGGATCCAGTGCATGCTCACCGACGCCGGGTACGCCGCGCTGCAAGCCGCCTCACACACCCACGTCAGTTCCGTGCGCCGGCGTCTGGTGGATGTGGTCACCGACGAGGAACTCACCACCCTGGGCACGGCGTTCACCAAGATGGCCAATGCCATCGAGGGAGTGGTGGAGTCCGGGGCCCAGGCACCGCCGTTGCCGTGGGAGCCGGAAAGTGAGGACATCGCCACGGTCGACGACGTCGCCACCGTCACGGTCGAATCTGCCGGTGGCCGTGGCGCTGATCACATCCGGGCCGCAGAAGCACCCGCTGGCCCGGCCCGGGGCGAGCCGGCGAGCGCCTGACCCCACCCGGCGGCGCGGGACTGCGCGGAAATTTGCGACACTGGAGCCATGCCTCGAACCCTCGTCCATCTGTTGCGTCATGGGGAAGTGCACAACCCGGCAGGCGTCCTCTACGGACGCACCCCCGGGTACCGCCTGTCCGAACGGGGCCAGCGCATGGCCGAACGGATCGCCCAGGTCTTCCGTGACCGGGACGCGGACGTCGCGCACGTGGTCGCCTCCCCGCTGCTGCGGGCCCAGCAGACCGCCGCGCCGTTGGCCGACGCCTACCAGTTGCCGATCCACACCGACGTGCGGGTGATCGAGGCGCGCAACCGGTTCGAGGGCCTGGCACTGAGTTCGAATCCCGGGCAGTTGCTCAACCCGGTGCACTGGCCCTTCCTGATCAACCCCTTCCGGCCCTCCTGGGGCGAGCCGTACACCTCCCAGGTGAAGCGGATGTTCGCCGCGATCCGGGACGCCAAGGCCGCCGCCGCGGGACGGGAGGCGGTCATCACCGCCCACCAGTTGCCGATCTGGCTCACCCGGCTGGAGGTGGAGGCCCGCCCGAAGTTCCATGACCCGCGCAAGCGTGAGTGCGCGCTGGCGTCCCTGACCACGCTCACCTTCGACGGTTCCACCCTGGTGGACCTGCACTACACCGAACCGGCCGCGGACCTCATCGACGAGACCACTGCGAGCGTGGGTGCATGAGGACGGCCTGTCCCACCCACTCACGGCGCACCGCCGCCGATGGGCCGGGTACCGGGCGCGGGAGCGGCCCGAGGCTCACCCCCAAGGTGCGCCGGGCCGTGGTCACCGTGCTGGCCGTGGTGGCGCTGCTGGCCGGATGCACCACCGCCGACGGCGGTGCGACCGGCGGGTCCGGCGCCGCCGGTGACGTGCCGGGTTCGGGCTACGTCTCCGGGGATGGCAGTGTGGAGACCTGGGACCCGGCGGACCGGGGCGAACCGGTGGACCTTGCCGGGGTCTCCTACGCCGAGGAGGCCATCGACCTGGCCGACCTGCGCGGCCAGGTGGTGGTGGTGAACTTCTGGTACGCCAACTGCCCGCCGTGCCGCAAGGAAGCTCCTGACCTGGCCGCGTTGTCGGAGCAGTATGCGGACCAGGGCGTGCAGTTCCTCGGGGTGAACCACACCGACGCCCCGGGCACCGCCCAGGCGTTCGAGCGCCGGTTCGGCATCCCCTACCCCTCGTTGTACGACAGCGAGGCCGCCGGCGTGGCCGCGATGCAGGGTGTGGTGCCTCTCCGTGCGATGCCCACCACCGTGGTACTGGACGGCGAGGGCCGGGTCGCGGCGCGGATCCTCGGGCTGGCGGACCCGGGGATCCTGTCCACCCTGATCGACGAGACCCTGGCCGAGTGATGGGCTGGCTCGAGCAACTCGGCGCGAACTTCGCCGAGACCATCTACAGCGGTGCGCTGCTGGTAGCCCTTCCGGTGGCGCTGCTGGCCGGCCTGATCTCCTTCGCCTCCCCCTGCGTGCTCCCGCTGGTCCCGGGGTACGTGGGCTACGTCTCGGGGATGAGCGGGGCGGACGCCCCGGGGCAGGGGGAGCGGGCGCGGGGGGCGAAGTTCCGGCTGTTGCTCGGGGTGGGCCTGTTCGTCGCCGGATTCACCGTGGTGTTCGTGGCGTTGACGATGGCGCTGAGTACGGCGGGCCTGTTCCTGGTGCGCTGGCAGGACCTGATCACCCGTGTGCTGGGGGTGGTGGTGGTGGTGCTGGGACTGGCCTTCATCGGCCGGATCCCGTTCTTGCAGCGCCAGCGGCGCCTGCCCATCAGTCCCCGGGCGGGTGTCTGGGGCGCGCCGGTGCTCGGCGTCGTCTTCGGGCTCGGGTGGACTCCGTGTATGGGGCCGACCCTGGCCGCCGTCCTGGCCCTGGCCCACGACGCCGCAGATCCGGTCCGGGCGCTGGTCCTGGTGATCGCCTACTGCCTGGGCCTGGGTGTGCCGTTCCTCATGGTGGCCCTGGGGCTGCGCTCCTCCCAGCGGATGATGGGCTTCCTGCGCCGGCACCGCGTGCTGATCATGCGGCTCGGGGGGATCATGCTGGTGCTCATCGGGCTGGCGCTGGTCACCGGCCTATGGGGCACGTTCACCCAGTGGATGCAGGGCCACATCGCGAACTTCGAAACCATCATCTGATGAGCGGTTATACCCCCGAGGGACTGCGCGGCACCTCCCAGCGCCCGACCCGGCCGGCCAAGGGCCTGGGTCTGCGCGGCTGGCTGCGGTGGAGCTGGCGGCAACTGACCAGCATGCGGGTGGCGCTGCTGCTGCTGTTGCTGCTCGCCGTGGTGGCCCTGCCCGGGGCGTTCTTCCCGCAGCGCAGGGTCAACCCGCACCTGGTGAACCAGTACTTCGAGGACAACCCCACCCTGGCGCCGTGGCTGGACCGGGCCTCGATGTTCGACGTGTACTCCTCACCGTGGTTCTCCGCGGTGTACCTGTTGCTGTTCACGTCCCTGATCGGCTGCATCGTGCCGCGCACGATCGCGCACATCAAGGCGCTGCGGTCCGCCCCCACCCGGGTGCCCGCGCGGTTCACCCGGTTCCCGGTGCGGTCCCAGCGCGTGGTCGGGGCCGACCCGGCGCGCGTGGGCAAGGCGTTGCACGCCGTCATCGACCGCCGCTACCGCACCACGGTGGGTACCGAGATGCGCGATGGGCAGCAGGTGCGCACCATCTCCGCCGAACGCGGCTACGGCAAGGAAACGGGCAATATCGTCTTCCACCTGGCGCTGGTGGGGCTGCTCGTGGTCACCGCCTGGGGCCAACTGGTGCATTACCGCGGGCAGGCGATGGTGATCGAGGGGTCCACCTTCGTCAACTCCGCCCTGGACTACGACTCCTTCGAGTCCGGTGCGCTGTTCGACCCCGAGTCGGTGGAGCCCTACCGGATCCGGCTCGATGAGTTCGTGGGGGAGTTCACCGTCGATGCCCAGCCGCGGGACTTCACCGCCCACGTCACCCTGTTCGAGGTGGATGGCCAGACCAGTGCCGAGACGATCCGGGTGAACCACCCGCTGTCGGTCAGCGGCTCGCGGGTGTACCTGATGGGTAACGGGTTCGCCCCGGACCTGACCATCACCGACGCCTCCGGGCAGGTCGCCCACGACGGGCCGGTGCCGTTCATCCCGGCCGACAACGACCCGGGCTACACCTCCACCGGGGTGGTGATGGTGCCCGACGCCAACGGCGGCGAGCGGCAACTGGCCTTCAACGGCTCCTTCCTGCCCACCGCACTGCAGGCCGACGACGGTACCTACCTCGGCTCGGCCTACCCCGAACCGATGGACCCCGTGCTGGTGCTGCAGGCCTATACCGGCGACCTCGGCCTGGATGCGGGGGTGCCGCGGAACCTGACCGTGCTGGACACCACCGGGCTGGAGCAGATCACCACCACCCAGGACGGGCAGGCCGTTCCGGTGCAGTTGGAACTGCGGCCGGGGGAGAGTGTGGACCTGCCCGACGGCCAGGGCACCGTGACTCTGAACGGCCTGCCCCGGTTCGTGGCCCTGGACCTGCGCTATGACCCCTCCCCGGTCTGGCAGGGGATCTTCGCCACCCTGGCCTTCGCCGGACTGGTGGCCTCCCTGTTCCTGCCGCGGCGGCGGGTGTGGGCCCGGCTGATCCCGGGCCCGGACGGAACTACAGTGGTGCATGCAGCGGCCCTGGCCCGCCACGACGATCCGGGGCTGCGAGGCGAACTGGACCGGATCCTCGCGGCACTGCCGGGCCCAGGTGCGAAGGAGAAGACATGAACGAGCAACTCGCCACCCTCAGCACGCTGCTGATCTACGGCACGATCGCCAGTTACGTGGTGGCGATGGTCGGCTTCGCCGTGGACCTGTCCGGCTTCGGTAAGGGCGCGGACCCGGACCGGCGGCGCAGGGCGGCGGGCATCGCGATGAGCACCAGCTGGCTCGGGCTGATCTTCCACGTGCTGGCGGTGGTGCTGCGCGGCATCGCCGCCGACCGCGTGCCCTGGGCGAACATGTACGAGTTCACACTGATGTCCACGATGTTCACCATGGCGGTGTTCCTCGTGGTCAACCGCTACAAGGACATCCGGTACCTGGGTGTGCTGGTCTCGCTGATCAACGTCGTCGGGCTGTTCGTGGCGATCCTGCTGTTGTACGTCGGCGCCGAGGGGGTGCAGCCGGCGCTGCAGTCCTACTGGCTGGTCATCCACGTCTCGGTCGCCACGTTGGCGACCGGGCTGTTCTGCGTGGGCGCGGCGATGTCGGTGCTGCAACTGCTCCGCGGCCGGGACGAGCGACGGCGAGCAGGCCAGGGCGGGGACGGCACCGCCGATGCCGGGGCGGGCGAGGCCGGCGGCGCTGCTCCAGGCACGAGTGCGGACGGGCCGCGGGGCACCGGCGCGGCAGCACAGCGGGCCGCGGAGTCCGCCGCGGAGTCCGCTGCGGTGCCGGCGGGCGCGGGCGCCGCGGTGGAGACGATCGACGTGGGTGGGGAGGAACCGGCGGTACCACCGGCGCGGGCCACGTTCTGGTCCCGGCTGCTCGACGCCTTCCCCTCCGCGGTGGTCCTGGAGCGGCTGGCCTACCGACTCAACGCGGTGGGCCTGGTGGGGTGGACGTTCGTGCTGATCACCGGGGCGATCTGGGCCGAGTACGCCTGGGGCCGGGCCTGGGGCTGGGACCCCAAGGAGGTCGTGACGCTCGTGGTCTGGCTCATCTACGCCGCCTACTGCCACGTGCGCCTGACCACCGGGTGGGACAAGCGCACCTTCGCCTACTTCTCCCTGGCGGGGTTCGCGGCCCTGATGTTCAACTACTACGGCGTGAACATCTTCATCAACTCGCTGCACTCCTACGCGGGT
>CALKWS010000168.1 GCA_938004115.1 uncultured Ruaniaceae bacterium | reverse complement strand
GGGTGCACCAGACCCGCGGCGCGGACTTCTACGCCTCGTTGCGCACCCAGAGCGCACTGGAGAAGGCGGAGGTGGCGGTCGTGCTCATCGACGCCTCCACACCGCTGACCGAGCAGGACACCCGCGTGATCCAGCAAGCCATCGACGCCGGCAGGGCGTTGGTGATCGCGTTCAACAAGTGGGACCTGCTCGATGACGAGCGTCGCCACATGCTGGAGCGGGAGATCGAGCAGGATTTGGTCCAGGTCCAGTGGGCGCCGAGGGTGAACCTGTCGGCGTTGACCGGCTGGCACACCAACCGGCTGGTCCGCGCCCTGGACGTGGCCCTGGACTCCTGGGACACGCGGGTACCCACCGGGCGGCTGAACGCGTTCCTGGGGGAGCTGGCCGCGGCGAACCCGCACCCGGTGCGCGGGGGCAAGCAGGCCCGGATCCTGTTCGGCACGCAGGCCAGCACCCGCCCGCCCCGGTTCGTGTTGTTCACCACCGGGTTCCTCGACCCGGGGTACCGCCGGTTCATCGAGCGGCGCCTGCGGGAGGAGTTCGGATTCACCGGTACGCCGGTGGAGATCAGCGTGCGGGTTCGGGAGAAGCGCCGCCGGTCCTGATCGCGCCCGGGCGTGGGCGGGCCGGGGGCCGCTAGTCGGCCCGCGGGTTCTGGTCGTGAAGTTCCGCCAGCGCCGCTTCGAGGAAGGATCGCACGTGGCCCCAGTGCACCTGTGCGTTCGCGAGGTGCTCGGCGAGACGGTCCACCTCGGCGTGCTGGGCAGCCGTGCGCTGGTCGTGTGCGCGTCGTCGCTGCCGAGCCGCCAACTCCTCCCGGAGCAGTGAGACGGTTCGCTCGGCATCGGCGAGCAGGTCCGTCAACGCCGCGTCATCGGCGTAGCCCGCGGAGTGAGGGGATGGTGCGTGCGCGTCGTGCCCCGCCGGGTTGTGGGCGGGCGCGTCATGCCCCGCCGGGCGGTCGGCGTGCGCGTCGTGCCCCGCCGGGCGGTCGGCGTCCGGTCCGGTGGAACGTCCCGTCACCACACCGTCGCCAGGATCAGCGTGACCGGGACGACGATGAACACTCCCAGAACCCAGGCGGCCACGTACAACTTCGACTTCACCGCCAGGCCGGCCAACCAGGTGGCGCCCAGCACCGGCAGCGGACGCAGCAACGGCAGACCGAAGATGACCAGGGCGCAGAAGAGGTTGTACAGCACGTGCACATACGCAGCCTGGAGCGCAGCCCCCGCCTCGGCACCGGTGAAGGCGAACGCGGCGATCAGCGCCGTGAGGGTGGTCCCGATGTTGGCACCGATCGTGAACGGATAGATCTGCCGGAGGGTGAAGGTGCCCGACCCCGCCAGCGGCACCGCGAGCGACGTGGTGGTGGTGGAGGACTGCACCATCACCGTCATCAGCGTGCCCGAGGCGATACCACTGAGCGGCCCGCGTCCGATCGCCGCGTGCAGCACGCGCTGGGCCCGGCCGACCATCAACACCTTCAGCAGCCGGCCGATGAGGTTGATGACGGCGAGGATGCCCACCACGCCGAGCACGATCAGCACGAGCCCTGCGGCCACGTCTGGCAGGGGGGAGACCATCGCGGTGACGACGGCGGAGCCCGGCGCGGTCAACGCGCGTACCGCCTCGCCCACCCCGGTGAACGCGCCGGCGACGAACCCCCCGTCCGAGCCGGAGGTCTGCGCGGTCAGCCACTGGCTGCTGCGCTGCAGGATGCCGAACATCAACTCCAGCGGCAGGAAGATCGCCACCGAGAGCAGGTTATACATGTCGTGCACGGTGGCTGCCCCGAACGCGCGCCGGAACGTCTCGCGGTCCTTCGACATTCCCAGGCTGACCAGCGTGGAGGTCATCGTGGTACCGATGTTGGCGCCGAGCATGATCGGGATGGCGATCTCGATCGGCAGACCGCCGGCCACCATCCCCACGGTGATCGAGGTGGTGGTGGACGACGATTGGGTCAGTGCGGTGGCCAGGAGCCCGATCATCAACCCGACGAACGGGTTGGAGGCGAACTGGAACAACTCGCCCGCACTCTGCCCGGCGGCGAGTTTGAAGCCGGACCCGATGAGGGTCACCGCCGTGATGAGGACGTAGATCCCGAGTGCGACGGTCACCCACTCGGCTGCGCGGAGCCGGCGGCCATGCAGGGGGAGGAAGTGCAGCGGGCTGCGTAGCGGCGCCGAGTCCGCCTGCCGGGGATCGGCGGCCCCCGGGGCGGGCCGGCGTGGGGGAGCGGCCGGGTTGGCGCTCATCTCAACGACTCGGGGTCAGTAGTCGGTGCACATGACCATGTCAGCACCGGGACCTCACCGGAACCCGACCACAAAGTGAACAATAGGTGAACTCACTGTGAGGTAGGGCACACCGACGCGGGGCGGGTAGGGGTCTATTCCGGCTCGGGGCGGGACCAGTTCGCCTCGTCCTTGTGCAGGAACGACACTACGGTCGTCCCCAGGACGAACGCGCTGACCACGCCGGCGAGCAACAGGCCGGTCTCGTTGTCGGTGCCCACGCGGTCGGCGAGGAGGCTCTGGGCGGTGACCTGGAAAGCCAGGTGGAACCCGATCGGGGTCCACACACTGCCGGTCTGGATCCGTAGTAGGCCCAGCACCACACCCATTCCCAGGAACAGCATGCCCCGCTCGGCCAGGACGCCCCACCCCTCGGTGGCGACCCACAACGCCGTGCCGAACACGGCGAACAGCACGGCCTGTACCAGTGCCGCGACCCATGGCGCCATGACCGTCGCCAGGTTGCGCTGGAGGTAGCCCCGGAAGATCAGCTCCTCGGGGAGGGCCTCGAAGAAGAACACCAGGACCACGAGGAGCACGGCCCATCCCAGGATCGTGCCCGGGGGGACGTGGGCCCGCAGGCTCACCCAACCGGTGGCAAGGGCGACCCCCAGCCCCAACGCGCTAGGTAGGAGGAAGGCCAGGACGCCGATGAGGAACGGACGCCAACCACTCCGCGGGTGCTGCAGCGCCAACCCGTGCCACGGCCGCCGGTCCAGGAACCGCCTGGCGGCCACCACCATCGGCAGTACCAGTCCGGAGATCAACGCGGCATTCGCTAGCCGCACCGCGATCGTCAGCCGACCCTCGTAGACCGTGTCGTTCAGCCAGCCCAGCAGCGCCCAGATGGCCGAGGCGGCCACGAAGACGACGACCAGGCGAATGATGAGCGGCGGGCGGGTGGTGGTGCTTACGGTGGTCATCCGGTTCGGTCCTCCCGCGGCTAGCGATCTGTCCGCGCCAGGCTAGGGATTGCCCGCGCGTGGCACCCAGTGCCAAAAGTCATCAGTCAGCGGTCCGTAGTGGTCCCGCCGCCGGCGCGTTCATGGGGCTACCGGCGGTTGGAGGGCAGTGCTGTCCGGTCGTCGGGGGCACGGTGGGGGTCCCGCATCGGTTCGGCCGTGGTGATCCATCGGATCCCGGCGGTCATCGTCGAACCCGTGAACCGATGGATCGTGCGATCCGGAATCGGACGGTCCGGCAGTCCGAGGGGAGCCCGGGCCCACCGGGGCAGCGTGGCGATCGCCGAACGCACCAGCATCCGGTACCCCGGCCTTGCCGCACGGGGTACGGGCACCTCCCGGATGAAGCCCACCACTGCCCGCGCGGCGGGTGTTCCGTGCAATTCGGGTCGGAACCGGCCCAGATGGGCCTGGAGCCCGGCGGCCGTGGTCGGCACCGGATCGGCCCCAAGTGCGCGTGCCACGACGGCGGCCTGGGCCACGTACGTGTCGCATTCGGTGACGTTCAACCGGCGCCGGCCGAAGATCTGGTGTGCGGTCAGGAAGGAGTCGATCTCGGCGGCATGGACCCAGGAGAGCAGGTGCGGATCGTCGGCGCGGTACGCACGACCGTCCGGGGCCGTGCCGGTGACACGGCTATGCACCGCGCGTACGACGTCGACCGCTTGCTGGGCATGGTCGGCGGTACCGAACGTGGTGGTCGCGATGAACGTCGCGGTGCGGGCCAGGCGCCCCCAGACGTTGGTGCGGTAATCGGAGAAGTCGTCCACGGCGGCCATCGCCAGCGGATGCAGCGCCTGCAGGAGCAGCGCGCGGATACCGCCGATGTACATCGAGGCATCGCCATGGACCACGGTGATCGGCGTACCGGCGGGGAACCACCTGGGCCCGGGTGTGCCGTGGATCCGGTAGCGCGCCTGCGCCCCGTCCTGGCCGGCCACCATCGTCAGCAGGCGCTGGCTCATCCGGTTCCGCAGCGGCGTCAGAGGCATACCCCAGTCTCTCCGAGCGGTCGGCAAAGGTCCACGGGTGCACGCGCCGACGGGTGAAGGAGCCGCTCGCCATCGGGGGCGGACGAGCGGCGACCAGGACGCGCTGGAGGGCGGGCGAGTCAGAGGTGACGTGGCGTACACCACGGCCAAGGCAGCGAAGGCGATTCGGTTCCCGGTGTTCGGGTGCGGTAGCATCGTCGAGTCCCGATCGGCCTGGGTCCGCAGGCCACCGATGCGGGGCGACGGGCTGTGGCGCAGCTTGGTAGCGCACTGCACTGGGGGTGCAGGGGTCGTGGGTTCAAATCCCGCCAGCCCGACAGAATTCCGGGGCCCCTGACCAGCACATTCGCCCGGCAAGGGGCTCGTGCATACCGGCCGGACCTATCGTGTATGCCCGCCGGAGGCTACTGCGCCTGATTGATCCGGATCAGGTTGCCCGCCGGGTCGCGCACCGCGCAGTCCCGCACGCCATAGTCCTGGTCGGTGGGTTCCTGGACGATATCCACCCCGGCCGCTTCCAGGTGGGTGAACAGGGCGTCAAGGTCATCGGTGGCCAACGTGATCGCTCCGTACAGGCCCTTGGCGATCAACTCATCGATCACGCGCTTCTCCTCGTCCGTCAGGCCCGGGTCCACACCGGGTGGATGCAGCACGATCGCTGGGCCAGGCGCACCCGGAGGAGCCACGGTGATCCAGCGCATGTCCTGGTAGCCCACGTCGTTACGCACCTCGAAACCAAGGATGTCCCGATAGAACTCAAGCGCCGCATCGGGGTCGGTGTGCGGCAGGAACGCATAGTGGATGGTGATGTTCATGGGTGGAACTTACGCCCGCTCGGGGCGGTCTGCTTCTTGATTCCTGACCGGTCGCAGCACCTGTTTGGCCAGGCATGGAGGGATGCCCGCGGCGGCCTGGGTGTGGTCGCGCCGATAGACGCTCGGGGGTACGCCCACCAGTTCGGTGAAGCGGGTGCTGAAGGTGCCCAGCGAGGAGAACCCGACGGCGAAGCACACGTCGGTGACCGACATGTCACCCCGACGCAACAGCGTCATCGCCCGCTCGATCCGGCGGGTCATGAGGTAGGAATACGGGCTCTCCCCGTAGATCCGGCGGAACTGCCGGCTCAGATGCCCGGCGGACATGTGCACGCCACGGGCAAGGTCGGGAACGTTGAGGGGCCGGTCGAACTCACGGTCGATCCGGTCGCGAACGCGCCTGATGGCGGCCATATCCCGTAGCCGCTGTGCATGCGCGTCGGTGCGCTCCATGAGCGCAGATCATGCCACGGTCGGTCAGGAATCGAGAAGCACGGCCCGCTCGCGGTCATTACCGTAGGCGCTCACCGACACGAACTATCGCAGGGAGATCACCATGAGCGCCGGGCTATCGGACAAGGAACGCGAGCACCTCAAGGAGCGCACCGCCGAGTTGCGGCGGGAGAAGCGCGCCGGCAGCGGCTCGAAGAAGGCGGAGGCGGACAGGGCGGCCCTGCTGGCCAAGATCGACGGGATGTCCCCGCCGGACCGCGGGCTCGCTGAGCGGCTGCACCAGATCATCACCGAGACCGCACCCGAACTGGCCCCCAAACTCTGGTACGGCCAACCGGCCTACGCCCGCAAGGGCAAGGTGGTCTGCTTCTTCCGGAGCGGAAGCGACGACGGCGAACGCTACTCCACCTTCGGCTTCACCCCGGAGGCGAACCTCGATGACGACGGGTTCTGGCCCACGTCGTTCGCGGTCACCGAACTGTCCGCCAGGGCGGAGGAGCGGATCACCGACATGCTCCGCCGGGCGCTGGCCTGACCCTGCCGCTTCCGCGGAAGCATGAGGAACTGCAGGGTCAGTCCCGCGGGTTCACCAGGGCCTTCGTGTGGGCACTGGTCCCGGAGTCCAATTCGTCCAACAGATCCTGTAGTTGCGCCAGCGGCACGGTTCCGGTGTGCAGACGGGCCACGTCGATCCGGCCGGCCGCGATGGCCCGGATCGCACCGATGAAATCCTCATGGGTATAGGCCAACGATCCCACCACCCGCAATTCCCGGGTCTGCCAGTCGGCATAACTCACCGTGGAAGGCTCCAGCGGGAAGCCCAGCAGGGCCAGCGTCCCGCCGCGGCGCACCAGTTCGGCCGACGGCTGCAGGAGCGCGGCGGCCCCGGCGCACTCGTACACCACGTCCGCGCCCCGGCCGGCGGAGACGTCGGAGACGGCCTGAGACAGGTCATCCGGGGCTACCACGTGCGTGAAACCGAGGTCCTGGGCCATCGTGCGGCGCGCAGCGGCCGGCTCGGAGACGATGACGTGCCCTGCGCCGGCGTTCCGCGCATGCTGGGCGGTGAGCAGCCCGATCGGCCCGGCACCCTGGACCACCGTGATCGCACCCAGCCGCGGCGCCACCCGCCGAACGGCGTGAAAGGTGACGGCCGCGGGTTCGACCAGGGCGGCCTCGGTATCCGTGATCTCATCGGGGACGGCGATCACGCGGCGCGCCGAGACGTGCACCAGTTCGGCGAAACCCCCGTGTGGCGGGGCCTGCTCATCCACACCGTTCGCCTCGGCGAAGACGGTGTCGCACTGTTCGGTGTGTCCGGCGGTGCACTGGGCACAGGTGCCGCACGGCGGCCCGACCGCTCCGACGACGCGTTGGCCCACGTGCAGTCCGGTGACGCCCGCGCCCACTGCGGTGATGCGTCCGGTCCACTCATGACCGAAGACCGCCGGCGGCAGCATGTGCCCGTCGGTGTAGCCATGGATGTCGGTGCCGCACACACCGGTGTAGGCGACCTCCACGATCACTCGTCCGGGAGCCGGGTCCGCGAGGGTCCCGGTTCCCGCGCGCAGTTCACGGGGGCCGGCTACGGTCATCACGCGATAGTCCCTGGATGTCATGGCACCACCCTGACCGAGGCCACGGCACCGGGCAACAAGAGGCAACGACGAGGCACCACGGACGGCGCTGGCTACTCCGGCTCGTTCCCGGTGTCCGCGCCGAGCCGGAACGGGGAGGACACCCCGGCATAGGCTACGTGTGCGATCAATCCCTGGACCGCGTGCGGCAGGTTATGACAATGGTCCATCCAGATCCCGGGGTTGTCCGCGACGAAGGCCACTTCGTACGTCTCGCCGTGGGCCACGTTGAGGGAGTCCACCCACCACGGGCTGCCTGATGCCGGTACACCATCGCGGGACAGCACCACTACATGGTGGCCGTGCAGATGCATCGGGTGAACGTGCCCGCTGCGGTTGGTGATCTCGAACCGCACCACGTCCCCTTCCGCCACGATGAACATCGGCACGTCGTGGCCCATACGGCCGTTGACCGTCCACCAGTACCCGGGCGTACCGCGCAGGAAACCCGGACGACGACCGATGTTGTACTCGAAACTTCGGTCCGGCTCCGACGCCTCGAAGTCCAGCGGCGCCGCGGTGCCGTACGTCAGCGGATCGAGCACCTGGGCGGGCGTGCCCGGCTGTTCCGGAGCGCTGGCCCCTTCGGGCCCGACGACCATCGAGACCCCCGGCGCGTGTATCCGCACCCCGCCGGAGGAGGGGACCTGCACCTGGAGATCCGCCCGGCCGCCGGCGGTGACCTGCACGCGCTGGTCCCGGACCGGCGGCGGCGCGTTCACCTCGGTGCCGTCGATCCCCACCACCCGGAAGTCGGATCCGGCGACCCACACCGAGGTCGGCGAGTCGTCGGTGTTGATCAGCCGCACGCGCAGCACGTCCCCGGGGTCGGCCCGGTGGTGCACCTGCCCGGAACGGCCGTTCACGGTGCGCGTGCCGTCGGGATAGGTGTGCAGGAGCGCGACCGCATCGCCTTGCTCGGCAGGCGAGGTGGTCGCCGCCTCTGCGGGGTCAGGCTCCAGCACGAGCGCGCCGAAGAGGCCCGCGCGCACCTGGCGGTGGGAGACCTGGTGGGAGTGGTACCAAAACGTGCCGACCTGGTCGGCGCGGAACCGGTAGGTGTAGGACTCACCCGGGGGACCGCGTCCTGGGTCACCCCGGCCACCCCGTCCATCGCGTTCGGCACGTCCACACCGTGCCAGTGCAGGGTCACGCCGTCGGCCACGTTCTCGTTGCGGAGCGTGACCTCCACCAG
>CALKWS010000167.1 GCA_938004115.1 uncultured Ruaniaceae bacterium | reverse complement strand
GCAGGTTGGTGCAGGTGTCCATCGCCTGCTTGGCGTTGATCAGCAGCTGCTGCAGGGACGGGTCGGCGTCCACCCACCCCACCCGCAGGCCGGGGGCGACGATCTTGGAGAAGGTGCGCACCGAGAACACCAGCGGGTCCCCGTCGGCCAACTCGTGCAGGGTGGGCACGTCGGAGCCGGAGAAGCGCAGCATCCCGTAGGGGTCATCGTCGACGACGACCGCGCCCCACCGGCGGGCCAGGTCCAGCAGTTCCCGACGCCGCTCCAGGCTCATGGTGGTGCCCGAGGGGTTCTGGAAGGTGGGCACGGTGTAGATCATGGTGGGGGTGCGTCCGGCCTCCTCCACCATCTGCACCAGGCGGGAGATGACCATGCCCTCGGCATCGACCGGTACCTCCAGCAGGTCGGCCTGGTAGGACAGCGCGGTGGCCGAGCCGTTGGTGTAGGTGGGCGACTCCACCACCACCAGGTCACCGGGGTCCACGAACAACTTGCAGGCCAGGTCCAGGCCCTGCATCCCCCCGGCGGTGATGGTCAGCCGCTCCTCGGTGGTCGCATCGGAGGTGCCCGCGAGCATCTCCAGCAGCGCCTCGCGCAGGGCCGGATCGCCCTCGGTGGCGGCGTAGTCGAAGGCATCGGCCCGGCCGGCGCCCATCTGTTCGGCGCCGATCTTGGCCAGGGCCTCGGTGGGGATGGCCTCGGCGGCCGGGGAGCCCATCGCGAACCGCACGACGTCGTGGGTCTGGGCGGCCAGCAGCGAGGTGCTGGAGTCGATGACGGACCCGACAAGTTGGTCTGTGCGGGCGGCCAGGGGCAATGCGCTGCTGGTGTGCGGCATACCGGGTGTCCTCCTTGAACGATGTGGTTGAACCTTGTCCGTGGCGCCCACGGTCAATCCTTCACTGTCAGCCCTTGGGGGAAGTGCGTCAATTTCTCCACCCCGTCGGGGGTGATGAGCACCGACTCGCTCATCTCATAGCCCCATCCCTCCATCCACATGCCCATGATCATGTGGAAGCACATCCCGGGGGCCAGGACGGTCTGTTCCTCCGCGCGCAGGGAGATGGTGCGCTCGCCCCAGTCCGGGGGATAGCCGATGCCGATGGAGTACCCGATGCGCGACTCCTTGTAGAACCCGTGACGGGCGATGGTGTCGGCGAACGCCGCGTGCACCTCCCGGCCGGTGGCGCCCGGGCCCATCACCTCCAGGGCGGCGTGCAGGCCCTCGGTGACCGCATCGGCGCACCGGGCCAGTTCATCGTGGGGTTTGCCCAGGGCCACGGTGCGTGCCAGGGGGGCGTGGTAGCGCCGGTGCACCCCGGCGATCTCGATCGTGGTGGGCTCCCCGCGCACCAGCGGAGCGTCGGACCAGGTCAGGTGCGGGGTGCCGGCCGATTCCCCGGTGGGCAGCATCGGCACGATCGCCGGGTAGTCCCCACCCAGTTGGTGGGCGCCCAGGGCCTGGGCGTGCTGGATCTCGGCGACCACGTCGCACTGGCGCCGGCCCACCTCGATCGCGTCCAGCGCCACCTGCATCACCTTCCCGGCGATCTGCCCGGCCACGCGCATCTTCTCCTGCTCGGCCGGGGACTTCACCGCGCGCACCCAGTTGACCAGTTCCACGCTGTCCACCACGGTGGCGCTCTGCAGGTGGGAGTGCAGTGCGAGGAACCCCCGGGGGGAGAAGTAGTGGGCGTCCATCTCGACGGCGATCATCGAGTCGCGCTCATCGCGCAGCAGCCCCAGGGCCAGGGCCTGCTCGGTGATCCAGTCCATCGGGTGGATGTCGGGCCGGTGCACGTAGTGCTCGGGATAGCCGTGGATGTTGTCCCGGGTCAGGTACGCCGTCCAGTGCGCCCCTTGGGCATCCATCGCCCGGGCGAACAGGTGCGGGCTGCCCTCGGCGGGAACCACCAGGCACTGGGGGGTGTAGAAGGACCACGCGTTGTACCCGGTCAGGTAGTACAGGTTCGCCGGGTCGGCCACCACCAGCGCGCTCAGGCCCCGGGCGGACATGGCATCCTGCACACGCTCCAACCGGTTGATGTACTCACTGACCGGGAACGGGCTGGCGTCATAGGGCTCCGGCGTGCCCGGCAGGGTGTAACCGGGCAACTCCACGTCCGTCACTCAGGTCACCTCCGGTGATTGGTGGGTCAGCAAGTGCTGGCCGGGCCCCTCGGCGGCCAGCCCGATCAGGCCCAGCGCGGCCCAGATGGTGGCCTGGTTGGCCGTGATGACGGGGATGCCCAACTCGGCCTCCAGCGGGGCGATCAGCGGACGCGTGGGCAGGTTGGTGCAGGACACCACCACCGCCTGCGGTTCGGGGCCGACGACGCGCGGGGAGCGGGCAGCGCGACGGATCAGATCAGCGGTGCGTTCGTACGGCACGGTCCAGATCCTTCCGCTCAAACCCAGGCTGTGCAGTCCACTCACCTGTATACCCGCTTCGTTGAGGAACGCCGCAAGCCGAGCGGCGATCGGCTCATCGTAGGGCGTGGCGACGGCCACCGTGGAGGCGCCGATGGCCGCCAGCGCCTGCAGCAGCGCCCCGGAGGTGGTGACGGCTCGGTCGAACCCGGTCTCCTGCAGTGCGGTGATGATCGCCGCCTGGCCCGCCAGCCCGCCCACGAAACTGCCCGAGGTGCAGGCATAGGCCATCACCTCGGGGTTGATGGTGCTCAGGTCGTGCGCGCAGCGCACCACCACTTCCGGGGCACCCACCAACTCGGCCTGGGTCAGGTTCACCGGCACCCGTTGGTACGGGGTGCGCGTCAGGTGCAGGCTGACCTGTTCGGGCACCCACTGCCACAACTCCCGGTCCAGGGCGAAGTCATAGGGCGTGACCACCCCGACGCTGCGTTGGTCCAGCGGGGATATCACGGCCTCCAGCGGCGCGGACACGACCTCCATAACGGCACCTTAGATTGTTGACAATCGGACAGGAAGGCTTATAGCGTCCGCGTGTGTCTGGTTCCCTCCCGGCCATCGCCGTCCTGCTCGATCCCGATGGCCCCGAGCCCGTCGGATTGGACGCCCTGGACGGCCGCGCCGACCTGCGTTTCACCGACGCCGACTCCCTGGGTGAGGCCGTCGACGGGGCCCAGGGACTGTTCCTGTGGGACTTCTTCTCCACCGCGGTGCAGGACGTGTGGGACCGGTGCGAGGACCTGGAGTGGATCCACGTGGCCGCCGCCGGGGTGGACACGTTGCTGTTCGATGACCTGACCGACTCCGACGTGGTGGTCACCAACGCCCGCGGCATCTTCGACGGCCCGATCGCCGAGTTCGTGCTGGCCAGCGTGCTGGCGCACGCGAAGTTGCTGCACGAGAGCGCCGACCTGCAGCGCGAGCGCACCTGGCGCCATCGGGAGACCGTCCGGGTGCAGGGCAAGCGCGCGCTGGTGGTGGGCACCGGCGCGATCGGCCGGGCCTGTGGCCGGCTGCTGCGCGCGGTGGGCATGAGCGTGCACGGTGCCGGGCGCACCGCCCGGGAGGGCGATGCGGACTTCGAGCAGATCCACGCCAGCGCCGAGATCGCCTCCTATGTGCACTGGGCCGATTACGTCATCAACGCCGCCCCGCTGACCGCCGCCACCACCGAACTGTTCGACGCCGAGGTGTTCGCCGCGATGCGCCCCGGGGCGCACTTCATCAACGTGGGACGCGGGGCGAGCGTGAACGAGGACGACCTGGTCGCCGCCCTGCACGACGGCCCCCTGGACGGGGCCAGCCTGGATGTGTTCAACACCGAGCCGTTGCCCGCGGACCATCCGCTGTGGCAGGCCCCAGGGGCGCGGATCTCCGCGCACATGTCCGGGGACGTGGTCGGCTGGCGCGACGAACTGGCAGCCCAGTTCGTGGACAACGCCCAGCGGTGGTTGGAAGGACGCGAGTTGGTCAACGTGGTGGACAAGGCCGCCGGATTCGTCCGGTAGGCCGAACCGGGGCGATCC
>CALKWS010000166.1 GCA_938004115.1 uncultured Ruaniaceae bacterium | reverse complement strand
TAGCAAACCACACACTGTATGGTGATGCAACCCTCCGGCACGGCCGCGCCTGCGCCGCCCGTCGGGGGTCCGACCGCACCGCCCACAGCACCACGGCACAGTTCGCGGCAGACGAGAGGAACCGACCCATGGCCCGCCCCCGCACCCCCCGGCTCAGCAAGGACCGGATCCGCGATGAGGCCCTGGCCATCGTCGACGAGCACGGCCTGGCCGCGGTCACCATGCGCGCGCTGGCCGAGCGCCTGGGCGTGCAGCCCTCCTCGCTGTACAGCCACTTCCCCACCAAGGACCACGTGCTGGATGCGGTGGCCAACCGGCTGGTGGCGGAGGTGGACACCAGCGGGTTCCGCCGCGGGTGGCGCGAGGGGCTGTTCACCTGGGCACGGTCGTACCATGCGGCGCTGGCCGCCCATCCCAACGCGGTGCCGCTGATCGCCGCGGGCGCGGGGAACCGGGACGAGTTCCTGGCGATGGCCAACGCCGTGCACGGCGGGCTGGTGGGCGCCGGCTGGCCGCCACGGCGGGCCACGGAGATCTCCGGGGCGGTGAAGTACCTGGTGATCGGCGCCGCGACAACTCCGTTCGCCTCCGGGTTCGCCGACGACATCCAGGTTTACCTGGACCGCTACCCGCACCTGCACCAGGCCCACCGCCTGCGCGCCGATGCCGCCCGGATCGACCGGGACAGTTTCAACCTCGGCCTGGAGGCCCTCATCGCCGGCCTGGGGCCGGGGCCGGGCCCGGAGGGTGAAAGCAATGGCAGCCCATAAAAACTGTCATGACGCTGCCAGTCATCGCACTCGCGCTACTCGTCCAGCGTCACATCGTCGAGGGCCTCGCGGGCGGGGCTGTAAAAGGCTGATAACCACACGAAGCGCATCGACCGTGGCCCCCGTACCCGTCAGTCGAGGGAGTACCTAATCACCCACCCGGATGAACGTGGGGTCGGCCCGCCAGATCGGGCTCTCGTGCAGCAGGGTGCCCGGGGCGCGGGCGGCGATGTGGTTGCCGTTGCCGGTGTAGATGGCCACGTGGCCGGGCCACCAGATCAGGTCACCGGGCCGGGCCTCGGCCGCCGACACCACGTAGCCGACGTAGCGCTGCTCCCCGCTGGTGCGCGGCAGGTAGATCCCCACCTGGGCAAACACGTGCATGGTGAACCCGGAGCAGTCGAACCCGGCCGGGGTCGAGCCGCCCCAGACGTAGGGCACGCCGACGTACTGGCGGGCGATGTCGAGGATCGCGTTACCAGAGTAGGAAGGGTCGTGCGTGTGGGCGCCGTCGCCCGCGTGTGGGTCAATGGCACTCGCTGGTGCGGCAATGACACCGCAAGCAAGCCCGGCGCCGACCATGCCGATCACCCCGCGCCGCATCACGCTGAGTGTCCTGTTCGGTGGCGGATCCTGACCGCTCACGCTCACGCTTCGTTGGGTGGGCGAGAGAAGGGGGAAAGTCATAGCCGTCACTCCGCGGGTTTTCCAGGCTAACCCGCGGGTGCGCAACGGACCAGTCTTTGACCAAACGAACTTCATCGACCGGTCAGGGCCAGCGTCAGTGGGCGCGCGCTCAGAGCGGCGCCGTCGACGGCTTGCTCCCGCGGCACTGGGCCCGCCCCCAGTCGTGGGGACGGGCCCAGGCGTGAGTCGCGGCGCGTCTGCGCTCGGGGTCAGGCCACCCGGATGAAGGTCGGGTTCGCTCGGTGGATCGGGCCCTCGTGCAGCGCGGTGCTGGGGTTGCGGGCCGCGATGTGGTTGCCGTCGCCGGTGTAGATGCCGATGTGGCCGGGCCACCACACCAGGTCCCCGGGCCGAGCCTCGGACGCGGAGACGATCTGGCCCGCGCCCCGCTGGGCACCGGAGTTGCGCGGCAGGTCGATGCCGACCTGGGCGAACACGTAGGAGGTGAAACCGGAGCAGTCGAACCCGGCCGGCGTGGATCCGCCCCACACGTACGGGGTTCCCACGTACTGCCGGGCGGTGTCCACGATCGCGTTACCGGTCGCCGTCGT
>CALKWS010000165.1 GCA_938004115.1 uncultured Ruaniaceae bacterium | reverse complement strand
GTCTGCAGCGTGATGGTGCTCTTGGCTGAGCGACCTGCTGCACGAGCCCGGGCCGGCCGCCTGGCACTGCTGGCCACCGGAGGCGTGAGCATGCTCGCCGGACTCAACGCCGCGCTGTTGCTCCTCGGGGTCGATGCCCCGGTGGCGGGCCAGCAGTTGCCGATGCTGCACGGGATGCTCATGATGCTGGGATTCCTGGGCACCCTGATCTCCCTGGAACGTGCCGTGGCATTGCGGCAGGTGTGGGGTTACCTGGCCCCGGGGCTGCTCGGGGCAGGGGCGATCCTGCTGCTCACGCCCGCCCCGGTGATCGTAGGGCAGTTGCTGCTGGTCAACGGCGCCGCGGTGCTGTGCCTGGTTTACACCCGGTTATGGCGCCGGTCGCGAGATCACACCGTGCTGGTGCAGTTGCTGGGCGCGGTACTGGCGCTGCTGGCGGCCGCACTGTGGGTGCAGGTGGAGATGGTGAACCTGGTGGCCCTGCTGGCCGGGTTCATCGTGCTGACCATCGTGGCCGAGCGGGTGGAGTTGGCCCGCATCAGCCTGCCCCGGCATGCAGAAGCGCTGGTGCTGGCCTTGGCCGCGGCCCTGATGGCCTGCGCGGTAGGCACGTTGCTGTGGCCCCGGGCCGCGGCTGTGGCATTCGGGCTCGCGCTGGTGGGCCTGGCGGCCTACCTGGGTTGGCACGACGTGGCCCGCCGCACCATCCGCGCCACCGGTCTGCCCCGGTTTGCCGCCGTCGCGATGCTCGCCGGGTACGTGTGGCTGGCCCTGGGTGGCCTGGTGTGGATCATGGGCGGGCCGGTCGCCGTACCCGGGTGGTACGACACCGCGGTGCACACGATCTTCCTAGGCTTTGCGATGTCCATGGTGATGGCCCACGCCCCGGTGATCCTGCCGGCCGTGCTGCGCCTCCGCCTGCCCTACCACCCGGTGCTGTGGGTGCCGCTCGGGCTGCTGCACCTGGGCCTGGCGGTGCGTGTTGGTGCCCTGAGTGCAGGAGCACACCGGTTCTGGCAGGCCGGCGGGATGCTCACCATCGCCGCCCTGGTGGCGCTGGCCCTGGGCGCGGTCGGCCTGGCGCTGTGGGCGCAGCGACGTGCCGGTCCAGGCCCGGCAACCCCCGAGTCACCCCGCGACCATGGCGCCGCCGCATCGGAACGCGCGGAACGAACCACATCCGCCGCAGCGGCAACCTCGGCCGCGGGGCGCGGAGCATCAACGACCTTCGCCGCAACAGAGCGTGCGGCACTGACGATCCAGCAGGAGTCCGACCCGGTGGTGCAGCCATGACCATACCCAGCCCGACGAAGCGCCCCGCGCCGACCTCCACCACCCGCGGCACCTGGGCGCTGCGTGACCGGCCGGCACTGGTGTGGCTGGCCGCCGCGGCGATCATGGCGATCATCCACCCATTCGTGCCCGAGTCTCGCTGGCTGCTGGTGCACCTGGTGCTGCTGGGGGCGGCCACCCACTCGATCATGGTCTGGAGCGTCTACTTCGCCCAGGCCCTGCTGAAGACACCGGCGGAACTGGATGATCGCCGTCGGCAATCACGCCGCCTGGCGCTGCTGCTCATCGGGGTGTCGGTGGTGCTCATCGGGGTACCCACCGCCATCTGGCCGCTCACGGCGGCCGGTGCGGCGGCGGTGGTCGCGGCGGTGATCGCCCACTTCGCGGCGCTGTGGCAGCGGCTGCGCCACGCCCTGCCCGGGCGGATGCGGGTGACGGTGCACTACTACCTGGCCGCCGCCGGTCTGCTGCCGGCCGGGGCGATGTTCGGGGTGCTGCTGGCCCGCGGCTACCCCGACCCCTGGCACGGGCAACTGCTGCTGGCCCACACCATGGTGAACGTGCTGGGCTGGGTGGGGCTGACGGTGACCGGCACGCTGATCACGCTGTGGCCCACCATGTTGCGCACCCGGATGGATGAGCGCGCCGAGCGGCTCGCCAGACAGGCTCTGCCGATGTTCCTCACGGGTCTGGCACTGGTGCTGGGCGGAGCGCTGGCGGGCGTGCTGGGAGTGGTTGCCGCCGGGCTGGCGGTCTACGCCGCCGGCCTGGTCTGGTGGGGCCGGGCGCTGGTGGCCCCGGCCCGCAACCGTCCGCCGCAGGAGTTCGCCCCGGCGTCGGTGGCCGCAGCGCTGGTGTGGGCGGTGATCGGCCTGGTGTGGCTCATCCTGAACACCACCGCGAGTAGTACCTGGGGTGAGGTGACGGCGTCCTTCGGCCCGATCGTGGCGGTGATCGTGGCCGGGTTCGTGGTCCAACTGCTCACCGGGGCGATGTCCTACCTGATCCCCGTGGTGCTGGGTGGGGGCGGCACAGTGGTGCGCACCAGCCAGTGGTGGTTCAACCGCGCCGGGACGGTGCGGCTGGTGATCATCAACCTGGGCCTGGTGCTGTTCCTGGCCCCGGTGCCGAGCGCCGTGCGGGTGACCACCTCGGTGGTGGTGCTGGTGGCCATGGCCTGGTTCATCCCGCTCATGGCGGGTGCCATCCGCGCCGCGCGACGGCTGAAACGAGCCGGTACGCCGACCGCCGGGGAGCGGGGCTCGCCCGCCGCCGACGTCACTGACACCGCCGCCCGGCCCGGTACCAGCAGGCGGCCCGCCCAGCGCGGCGGCACCAGCCCATCCGTACCCGCCGCGGGTCACAGCACAGCGGGCGCCATCTCCCGGGAGGCCGCCCGCGCCCCGTTCTGGCGCGGCGGGCAGGTCATCGCCGGGGTCAGCGCCCTGGCACTGGCCACGGCACTGGGAGTCGGGCTGGACCCAGCGGCCGCGGGCCTGCAGACCGCCACCACGGGCAGCGATCCGGCGCCCACCGCGGCCCCCACGGGCCGGACCACCACCGTGCAGGTGGTGGCCGAGGGGATGCGCTTCAGCCCCGACCATATCGAGGTGCCCGCCGGGGACCGCCTGGTGATCGAGTTGACCAACGCCGACGAGGCCGACGTGCACGATCTGCTGCTGGCCGGGGAGCAGACCCCGCGCCTGGCCCCCGGCGAATCGGCCACCCTGGACGCCGGCGTCATCACCGCATCCACCGAGGGCTGGTGCACCATCGTGGGCCACCGGCAGATGGGCATGGTGCTCACGGTCAGCGTGATCGGCGCAGACGGTGCCCAGGCCGATGGGCAGGCAGCCGGGATGGACGACGACGGCGCAGGAGCGGGTGCGCACGGGCAGGCCGGGCACGGGGGCACCACGGGCGAGGCCCAGGAGTCCGGGACCCGCCCCAGGATCGTGCCCGATGCCGCTGACGTGGAGGGGCCCATCGACCCGGCGCTGCCGCCGCTGCCACCCGAGACCGAGGGGCCGGGCGTGCACGAGTTGACCCTGACCGCCCAGGAGGTGGAACTGGAGGTGGCTCCCGGGGTGTGGCAGCGACGCTGGACCTTCAACGGCCAGGTGCCCGGGCCCACCTTGCACGGCCGGGTCGGGGACATCTTCGAGATCACCCTGGTCAACGACGGCTCGATCGGCCATTCCATCGACTTCCACGCCGGCGCACTGGCCCCCGACGAGCCCATGCGCACTATCGCACCGGGGGAGTCACTGGTGTACCGGTTCACCGCGGAGATGGCCGGTATCTGGTTGTACCACTGCGGCACCGACCCGATGACCAGTCACATCGCCGCCGGGATGTTCGGTGCGGTGATCATCGAACCACCGGACTTGGCGCCGGTGGACCGCAGTTACGTCCTGGTGCAATCCGAGGCCTACCTGCAAAGTCACGGCCACGCCCGGGGGGAGGCCGCCGACGTCGACGCGACCCGGGCGCAGACCGGCCCGGCCGACGTGGTCAGTTTCAACGGCATCGGCTACCAGTACCTGCAGCAGCCCCTCGAGGCCGCCGTGGGGGAGCGGGTGCGGTTCTGGGTGCTCAACGCCGGCCCGAACCACCACTCCAGTTTCCACATCGTGGGTGCCCGGTTCGATACCACCTACGCCGAAGGGGCCTACCAGTTGCACCGGGGCACCGACGCGTTCGGGAACTCCGGGGGCGGGAGCCAGGCACTGGGGTTGAGCGCCGCCCAGGGCGGGTTCGTGGAGACGGTGTTCCCCGAGGCCGGGCACTACCCGCTGGTCACCCACGTCATGGCCGACGCCGAACGCGGGGCGACCGGGATCGTGGCCGTGACCGACTGACCAGCCGGTCCGCACGCGCAGCCCGATCTTCGGGTGGGGAGCCGGATCCTGCTTCGGATCTCTAGACTGGTGGCATGTCGTCACTGCCGCCGCTCGTGGATCCGGTCCCCGCCCTGCCGGCCGCGGAACAAGCCCGCACCGCCCGGCAGACCCGGCTGCCCGAATTCGGGGAGGTGGGCCAGCGCCGCCTGGCCGGAGCCAAGGTGCTCGTGGTGGGTGCCGGGGGACTGGGGGCCCCGGTGCTGCAGTACCTGGCCGCCGCCGGGGTGGGGTCGATCAGCATCATCGACGACGACGTGGTGGAGGCCAGCAACCTGCACCGCCAGGTCATCCACAGTCATCGCGACCTGGGGCGGTCCAAGGCCGAGAACGCCCGCGAGCAGGTGCTGGGGCTCAACCCGCATGCGCAGGTCCGCCTGCACCAGGTGCGCCTGACCGAGGCCAATGCCCACCAGATCCTGGGCGGGCACCACCTGGTACTGGACGGTACCGACACCTTCCCCACCCGGTACCTGGTGGCCGATACCTGTGCGGAGCTGGGTATCCCGCTGGTGTGGGGGTCGGTGCTGCGGTTCGATGCCCAGGTCTCCCTGTTCTGGTCCGACCCGCCGGCGCCGGCCCAGCCGGTGCGGATGCGGGACCTGTACCCCCACCCACCGGCACCCGGGGAGGTGCCCTCCTGCGCCGAGGCGGGCGTGATCGGCTCCCTGTGCGGGATCGCCGGGTCCATCATGGCCACCGAGGCCATCAAACTCATCACCGGGATGGGTGAGGTGCTGCTGGGACGGATCGCGGTCATCGACGCACTGTCCATGCGGATCCACGAGGTGCCCCTGGACACCAGCGGTCCGCCCGCGTCCGCCTCGCCGCCGCAGCGCACGAACGCGGTGGCGGCGGCACCGGCACCCGCGACGACGCCCGCCGCGATCACCACCCTGGACCTGGCCGGGTTCCAGGACCGCCGCACCAAGGCCGAAGGGGCCGTGGTGCTGCTCGATGTGCGCGAACCCGATGAGGCGGAACAGGACGCCCTGCCCGGTGCGGTGAACCTGCCTATCAGCACCCTGCTGCAGGCGGCCCGCGGACATCAGGCGCCGGCCGAGATCCAGGCCCTGCTGCGGCAGGTTGGCCTGGATGACCGCAGCGACCTGCTTACCTACTGCTCCGCCGGGGTGCGTGCCGCGCGCGCCACCCGGCTGCTGGTCCAGGCCGGGTGGTCCAGTGCGGTGCTGCCCCCCGAGGTGGTCGACGCGTTGCGGGCCCAGCCGGAGCTGGTATGAGCCTGGTTCCGGTGTCCGAGCACCGCGACAAGGTGCTCGGCGGCATCACCCCGTTGCCCGCCGACGAGGTGCCGCTGTCCGAGGCCCACGGCAGGCGGCTGGCCACCGACGTCCGTGCCCGGTTGGCGGTTCCGGCGTGGGACAACTCCGCCATGGACGGGTACGCGGTGCGGTTCGCCGATGTGGCCGGGGCGGGGGAGTCTCCGGTGACGCTGCAGGTGGTGGCCGACCTGCCCGCCGGGAGCGCCCTGGATCCCCCTCTGGGTCCGGGCCAGGCAGCCCGGATCATGACCGGCGCCGTGCTCCCCACCGCTGCCGACACCGTGGTGCAGTTGGAGCACACCGATCGCACCGACCCGCATGGGGACCTGGCACCGACCGTCACCGTGCGCGAACCCCAGAGCCAGGGCCGCCATGTGCGCCGCGCCGCCGAAGATGTGCAACCCGGGGACCTCATCGCGCGCGCCGGCACACTGGTGGATGCCACCGTGCTGGCATCGCTGGCCTCGGTGGGGCAGGCGAGCGTGGCGGTGTACCGGACCGCACGGGTCGCCGTGGTGGCCACCGGCAGTGAACTGGTGCCCCCGGGCGCGGAGTTGAACCGGGGACAGATCCCGGACTCCAACTCGTTACTGCTGAGCGGACTGGTTCGCCAGGCGGGCGCGGAACTCGTCAGCGCCCGTGCCGTCGGGGACGACCCCGCGGGGCTGGAGGCGCACCTGCGCCAACTGGCCGGCCGGGCCGATGTGATCGTGCTGACCGGGGGAGTCAGCGCCGGGGCGTACGATCCCCTGACCCGGGTGTTCGCCGACTCGGCGGAGGTCGCTTTCAGTTCGGTGGCGATGCAACCGGGTAAGCCGCAGGCGTTCGGCCGCTTCCACGACGCGTGGTTGTTCGGGCTGCCGGGCAACCCGGTCAGCGCATGGGTCTCCTTCCACGTGTTCGTGCGCCCGGCCCTGCTGCGCCTGCACGGGGCCGAGACGCACTCGGTGCTACCCGCCCCGGTGCGGGCCCGGGCGGTGACAGGCTGGAGCACCCCACCGGTACGGGACCAGTACCTGCCGGCCGTGCTGGGCGTGGACGAGGAGGGCCTGTACACCGTGGAACCGGCCGCGCCGCGGGGCTCCCAATCGCACCTGGTGGCCAGCCTGGGCCGGGCGAACGGGTATGCCATCGTGCCCGGCGACGTGGACCAGGTCCGCCCCGGAGACCTGGTGCAGGCCGTCCTCGAACCCCAAGGAGCGCAATGAACGCCTTCACCCACCTCGACGCCGCCGGCAACGCCCGGATGGTCGACGTCACCGAGAAGACCCCCACGGTCCGCAGCGCCACCGCGACCGCCACCGTGCACTGCAGCGCCGAGGTGATGGAGCACCTGAGCGCCGGCACCACGCCCAAGGGCGACGTATTCGCCGTCGCCCGGATCGCCGGGATCAACGCCGCCAAGAAGTGCGCGGATCTGCTGCCCCTGGCCCATGTGATCGGGGTGCACGGGGCGGTGGTCGACGTGGAACTGGTGGACGCCGGGGTGCACATCCGGGCCACCGTGCGCACCGCGGACCGCACCGGGGTGGAGATGGAAGCCCTCACTGCCGCCTCGGTGGCCGGGCTGGCGGTGGTGGACATGGTCAAGGGCATCGA
>CALKWS010000164.1 GCA_938004115.1 uncultured Ruaniaceae bacterium | reverse complement strand
TCAGCCCTGGCGCTGAGCCAGGTAGTGCACGACGTCCCTCGTGGAGCCATACAGGTTCGCGTAGTGCTCGTGCAGTTCCGAGTACACGGCGACGTTGTCCGGATCCGGTTGCACGGTGGCCGCCACCGAAGCCCAGTCGGTTGCCGGTGGGAGCAGACCGACGCCGATTCCCGCCAGCAACGCATCGCCGTAACTGGCACCGATCGTCTGCGCCGGCAGGAGTTGCTCCCGCCCGGTCACGTCGCTGACGATCTGGGTCCACAGGCCACCCTGGGTGCCGCCACCCACCGCGATGAGCCGCTCGACCGGGGTGGCGGTGGCGGCGAACAGGTCAAGGATCTGATTGATGCCGAGGGCGATGCCCTCGTACGCGGCCCGGAACAGGTGGCCACGGGAATGACGTAGCGTCAACCCTGCGATCACTCCCCGGGCGTTCGGGTCGAAGATCGGCGTGCGTTCCCCAGCGAAATAGGGAAGCAGGAGCAACCCGTCGGCTCCCGGAGGAGTGCGGGCAGCCTCCTCGACGAGCGTCTCGAAGGGCACCCCTCCGGTGAGGTCCTGCACCCACGTGGTCAGGCTCCCCGAGGTCGCCATGCCGGCCGCCAAGGTACGCGAGCCGGGCTCCACGCCCGCGGTGCCCCACAGCATGTGTCGCCCAGGCGCCTTCGAGGTGACCGATTCGGGAGGCACCACTTGGACGAGGAACATCGTCGAGCCGTACATCAGCATCAGATCGCCCGGTCGCCGAACGCCGGCACTGAAGGCCTCCGCCCACGCATCGATGGTGCCTGCCGTCACCGGTGTGCCCTCCGGGATGCCGGTCCGGGCCGCGGCAGCAGCGGTGACCTGCCCGACGACGTCGGTCGGCCAGGCCAGGCGAGGCAGGTCGAGGTCTTGGGCGACCGCACCCGCCCAGTCCTCGGCCCAGTCCTGGGCGCCCAGATCGTACAGCGGCACCGACTGGCTGGCGGTGTGGTGGTCCAGGACGTATTCGCCGGTGAGGCGGGCAACGATGTAGGAACTGGAATTGTGCCACCTGCGTGCGCGGTCCCACACCTCCGGCTCGTGACGTTGCAGCCAACGCATCTTCGGGCCGACGGCCTGCGTCGAGAGCGCCGATCCGCACCGTGCGAGAACCTGGTCAGCGCCCAGGATCCGTTGCAGTTCGTCGATCTCCTGGCCCGCGCGCATATCGATGCCGTACAGGATGGCCTGGCGCAGCGGCCGATCGTGCTCGTCGGTCACCAGGAGGCAGGGTCCGAGTCCGCTCACGGCCACCCCGGCGAGCCGACCGGACATGCCGTCGAGCAGTTCCCTGCACAACTCGGCCACCTCGGTCCACCAGATGGCGTCGGCATCCATCTCCGCCCATCCGGGCCGGGGCATGCTCATCTGATGGCTGCGTGAGGCGCTACGCACGATCTCGCCGGCGGGGGTGGCGAGCACCGCCTTGGTGCTGCCGGTGCCGATGTCGATACCAAGGAGCAGTTGCGTCATCAGATCCTCCACCACGGGCACCCGGGTCAACGTAGCACAGCGGCATCCAGCCGGTCCGACCCCTTCGGAATGGTCCTGAACAAACGTGCTGGACAAATGTGCACTCAGTTTGCCATGCTCTCACACGACTCGTGAAGGAGGTCAGTGTGGAGCGAATGATGGACGCCGTGGTCTGCCACGGACCGGGGGACTACCGGATCGAACGTCTACCGGTACCCGTCCCCGGCCCCGGAGAGATCCTGATCCGGGTGCAGGCCGTGGGGATCTGCGGCAGTGACATCAAATGCTTCCAGGGCGCCGCGAAGTTCTGGGGTGATGACAGCCGCCCGGCATGGGCCGAGACCGGCGTCGTTCCCGGACACGAGTTCGTCGGAGAGGTCGTCACGCTCGACGACGAGGCCCGCGCCCGGTGCGGCGTGGACGTGGGGGACCGGGTCACCTCGGAGCAGATCGTTCCGTGCTGGCAATGCCGGTACTGCGAACGTGGCCAGTACTGGATGTGCGCCACGCACGACATCTACGGATTCAAGCGCGCTACGCCCGGAGGTATGGCGGAATACATGGTGCTTCCCGCCCGGGCGATCGTGCACCGGATGCCGGAGCACCTGCCGGCCGCGCACGCCGCCTTCGTCGAGCCGCTCTCCTGTGCCTTGCACGCGGTGGAGCGCGCCGACATCCGGTTCGGCGACGTGGTGGTGGTGGCAGGTGCCGGCCCGATCGGGCTCGGAATGATCGCGGGCGCTGCCGCCAAGTATCCCGCGCACATCGTGGCGTTGGATCATGCGCCGGAGAAACTCGAACTGGCGACCCGGGCCGGCGCGCACTCCGCGCTCAGGCTGGGTCATGACGACGTGGCTGCCCACATCGCCGAGTTGACCGACGGCTACGGGGCGGACATCTACCTCAACGGCACCGGCCATCCGTCCGCCGTGCCCCAGGGCCTGAACCTGCTGCGGAAACTGGGGACGTTCGTGGAGTACAGCGTCTTCAGCGAGGACGTGACCGTGGACTGGACGATCATCAGCGACGACAAGGAACTGGACGTCCGCGGCGCCCACCTCGGGCCGGGCACCTGGCCCACGGCCATCCGGATGCTGGACGAGGGGCGTCTGCCCATGGACAGGATCGTCACGCACCAATTGCCCCTGTCCCAGTTCGCCGACGCGCTGGAGATGGTCGCCGACGGGACCCGCTCCATCAAGGTGTCGCTCATCCCTGGCTGACACCACCCAGGGGGCGCCGCCTCCTGGTTACCGCTTCTTCCAAGGAGGATCAATGAAGATGAACAACCGTCGCACGCCCGTGGTGGCAGGCGCCTTCGCCCTGTCCGCGACGCTCGCCCTGACCGCATGCGGCTCGACCGGGGACGATGCAGGTGCCGACACCGGTGGCGATACCGGCGAGGCCGCCGGCACTATCGCGTTCTTGATGCCGGACCTGGCCTCGACCCGTTACGAGGAGCAGGACTACCCGCTGTTCGAGGCCGCCGTGGCCGAGATCTGCGGGTACGACGTGCTTTACGCCAACGCCAACGCCAGCGCCGACGACCAACAGGAGCAGGTCAACTCCGCCATCACCCAGCAGGTCAGTGCCATCGTGCTCGACCCGGTGGACACCACCGCTGCCGCGAGCATGGTCAACACGGCGCAGTCGAACGAGATCCCGATCATCTCCTATGACCGGCCGATCCCGGACGTTCCCGCGGACTACTACATCTCGTTCGACAACGTGGCCATCGGGGAGAAGATCGCCCAATCCCTCGTCGACCACCTGGACGAGACCGGCGCCGAGGGCGGTGTGCTGCAGGTGAACGGGTCGCCGACCGATGCGGCCGCCGGGCTGATCCGCGACGGCGTCACGTCCGTTCTCGAGCAGAGCGACTACGAGGTGCTGGCCGAGTTCGACACTCCCGGATGGCAACCGCCCGAGGCGCAGGACTGGGTCAGTGGACAGATCACCCGCTTCCCGGATGAGATCGCCGGTGTGGCCGCAGCGAACGACGGAACGGGCGGTGCATCGATCGCCGCGTTCAAGTCAGCCGGCGCCGACCTTCCTCCGGTGACCGGTAACGACGCTGAGCTCGCCGCTATCCAGCGCATCGTCGCGGGGGACCAGTACAACACCATCTCCAAGCCGATCCAGATCGTCGCCGAAGCCGCGGCCGAGGTCGCGTGTGCGTTCGCCGAGGGAGAGCAGGTGGAGCCCGAAACGATGTTGTTCGACACCCCCTCCCAACTCTTCGAGCCGGAGATCGTCACCCAGGAGAACCTCGAAGAGGTCATCGTGGACGGCGGCATCTACACCGTGGAGGAGATCTGCACCGCCGAGTACGCCGAGGCGTGTGCGGAACTGGGCCTGCAGTAGGACGACGGCGCGGGTGCTTGCCCCTGGACACCACGGGCAAGCACCCGGCCCCCGATGAAGCGAGGTAGCACAGTGACCGTGAGGACGACACGGGCCGAGGCCCGTCCGCGCACCCCGGTACTCACCCTGGAGGGGGTGAGTAAACACTTCGGTGGTGTACAGGCCCTGGCCGACATCAACCTGACGGTGTTCGAGGGGGAGGTCCTGGCACTGGTCGGGGACAACGGCGCCGGCAAGTCCACCCTCGTCAAGACCCTGGCCGGTGTGCACCGTCCGGACGGCGGGAGGATCACGTTCGACGGCGAACCGGTCACCATCCCCGATCCGGCGGCAGCGCGCCGGATCGGGATCGCCACCGTTTACCAGGACCTGGCGCTCTGCGACAACCTGGACGTGGTACAGAACCTCTTCCTCGGCGAAGAACTGGGCGTCGGCCGACTGGACGAGGTCGCCATGGAGACCAGGTCGTGGCAGTTGCTCCGGGAGTTGTCGGCGAAGATCCCCAGCGTCCGCACGCCGGTGGCGGCGCTCTCCGGCGGGCAACGGCAGACGATCGCGATCGCGCGGTCACTTCTGGGGGCGCCGAAGGTGATCATCCTCGACGAGCCGACTGCCGCACTCGGTGTGGCCCAGACCGAGGAAGTTCTCAAACTCATCCAGCGACTGCGCGAACGAGGGCACGCGGTGATCGTGATCAGCCACAACATGGCCGATGTGATGGCCGTGTCCGACCGGATCGCGGTGTTGCGACTAGGACGCAACAACGGGGAGTTCGACGCCCGCACCACCACGGTCGAGGACGTGATCGCTGCCATCACCGGCGGGCGGCAGTTCACCACCGACCAGGTGATGACCGCCGAACCCGCCGGCGAGGCGGGGCAGGAGAACCGATGAGGAGAGCGGATGTGACCACACAGTCCACCGAGGCGCTACTGGACCGGCAGGACGAACGGCTTCGCGGATCCGCAGGGCGCGGCGGACCGCTGCGGGAGATCTTCGACGACCTTCGCTCCGGCAACGTCAGCGTGCTGCCCGTCGTCATCGGGCTGATCATCATCGCGATCGTGTTCCAGAGCCTCAACCCACTGTTCCTGTCCAGCCAGAACCTGGTCAATCTGTTGCTGGAGAGTGCTGCGCTGGGCACGATCGCGCTCGGGGTCACGTTCGTGTTGCTGTTAGGCCAGATCGACCTGTCCGTCGGTTCGCTCAGCGGCCTGTCCGCTGCGGTCCTGGCCGTGTTGTTCGTCCGGATGGAACTGCCCGTCGCGATCGCGATCGGTGCTGCGCTCGCCCTGGCAGCACTGATCGGGTTCCTCTATGCCGCGATCTTCAACCGCATCGGGGTGCCCAGTTTCGTGATCACTCTGGGTGGGCTGCTGGCGTTCCTCGGACTGCAGTTGTACATCCTGGGCCCCTCCGGGGCGATCAACCTGCCGTACGACTCATCCCTGGTGAGGTTCGCGCAACTGGCGTTCGTGCCCGCGTGGTTGTCCTACGTCTTCGTCGCCCTCGCTGGTGCCGGCCTGTTCCTCTCCGGATTCGGAAAATCGCGGGCACGCCGGGCTGCGGGGTTGTCCGCCGCCTCGATGGGCGCCTTGATCCTCCGCTCCGGCGTGGGCACGCTGCTGCTCCTGGCCGCGGTCTGGTATCTCAACCGGGCCCGCGGTGTGGGCTGGATGTTCGTGTTCTTCCTGGTGCTGGTGCTCGTGATGCACTACATGCTCAGGCGCACCCGGTGGGGGCGGCACATGTTCGCAGTCGGCGGCAGTAAGGAAGCCGCCCGCCGGGCAGGGATCAAGGTCCGGGCGATCTACACCTCGGGGTTCGTGCTCAGCGCCACGTTCGCCGCCATGGGCGGCATCCTGGCGGCGTCCCGGTTGGCGGCAGCCAACCAGAGCAGCGGCGGGGGTGACGTGAACCTCAACGCCATCGCGGCAGCGGTGATCGGCGGCACCAGCCTCTTCGGCGGGCGTGGATCCGCCCTGGGCGCCCTGTTCGGCGTGCTGGTGATCCAGGCGATATCCAACGGGCTGACGCTGCTGAACCTGACCTCCTCCTACCGGTTCATGGTCACCGGGGCCGTGCTGCTGCTGGCGGTGGCCCTGGACGCGATGTCCCGGCGGTCCCGGGCGGACCGTGTCTAGGATCGAGCACGCGGGCGAGCGGTGAGGTCCGCGTCGGGTCACCGCGGGACGGTCACGCGCATCGGAGCAGGCGTGAGGGGAGGGAGAACTGATGGGTAGCCACGTTCCGAAGTTCCCGCTCGGGTCGCTCTACACCGCTGCCCTGATGTACTACGAGGAGGACGCCACGCAGGCGGACATCGCCCGCCGCCTGGGCACCAGCCGAGCGACGGTGAGCCGGTTGTTGTCCGAGGCCCGGCGCGTCGGCATCGTGAACATCGAGGTCCGGCCACCCGCCGAGGCGGACGAGGGGTTGGCATCGGCCCTGGCCGAACGTCTCGGCCTGCGGGGTGCGTACGTCGGGCCGGTGGCGCCGGATGCTCTCGTCGGTGCCACGCTCGGGCCGGCGGTGTCGGCAGCGGTCAAGGACGCCGGGCTAGAGGCCGGGGACGTCCTGCTGACCTCCTCCGGCCGGGCGGTGTGGTCGGCTGCCAAGCACCTGCCGCCTCTGCCGGGGGTGCTCGTCACCCCGACCGTCGGTGGTCAGAACGAGGCGGCGCCGTGGTACCAGACCAACGAGATCACCCGGGTGGTGGCCGAGAAGATCGGGGGTCACCCGGTGTTCCTGCACGCTCCCGCGGTCCCGGGCCCGGACCTGTACGACCGGCTCCTGGACGATGATTCGATCCGAGGAGTCCTGGACATGTGGGACACCGCCCGGTGCGCCCTCCTCGGGGTCGGGGCGCCACCGGCGGCACGGGAGTCGTTACCCGGATTCGTCGACCGGACCGGTGCGTGGACGGAGCAAGCGGTCGGAGACATCTGTGCCCGGTTCTACGGCCAGGACGGACAGCCGGTGGACTTTCCCGGCTCCGACCGGCTGATCGCCACCGACCTCGACCAACTCCGACGGGTCCCGGTGACGATCGCGATCGCGGCCGGTGCGGAAAAGACGCCGAGCATCAGGGCCGGTGCCCGCGCCGGATGGTTCAACACCCTGGTCACCGACACCGCGACCGCGCACGCGCTGCTGGAGTAGCGCGAACGGCTCAGGCGGAGGCCCCGGCCCACGTGGCCGTGCCGATGCCGTGCA
>CALKWS010000163.1 GCA_938004115.1 uncultured Ruaniaceae bacterium | reverse complement strand
GACTTCGTGGGCGGTGTGCTGGAGTTCTACCGCGGCGCCTACGTGCGCGCCCAGCACTTCACCGACCCGCCGGTGCACGACCCGTGCACGATCGCTTACCTCATCGACCCGCACATCGTGCAGACCCGGCGGGCGCCGCTACAGGTGGAACTCAACGGTGCCCACACCACCGGGATGACGGTGGTGGACCTGCGCACAGCAGCGGGCCCGGACTGCCACACGCAGGTTGCGACCCACTTGGACCACGGCCGGTTCTGGGACCTGGTGGTCGGGGCAATCCGGGCCCTCGGTTGATGCTGCTGTGACGCCGGCTCACATCGGTTCCGTGAGCCGGCGCCGGGTGGTTAGACCCGTCGTCGACCCCTGGTGACCAGGCTCAGGATGATCGAGATGACAGCCACCGCGATGCCGAGCCAGATCAGGAACTGGGCCGCTTCTACGGCCACGCCGATGATGAGCATGATCACGCCGACGATGATGAGGACTAGCCACAAAGCCATATCTGCTCCTTTCGTCGCAGCGCCGGGAGGCGCTGGTCATGCACCGACAGTGGCGCATCCACGGCCGGGTCGCATCTTGAACGCCAACTCGCGACGGCGACTTATCCGTGTTATCGCACCGTTTCCAGGTCGCATGTACGGGCAGCCTTTCCCGGTCGTACGCACGGGCAGCCGCGCGCGGTGGCGTAGGGTCGGGCGTTGATGACTGAGGACGCCACCACCGAGACCAGCCCCGAACCGACCCCGGACGTCCGTGACGAACTCGTCACCACCCGGCACACCCTGACCACCCCCGACGGGGAACTGGCCTACACCGCCAAGGCCGGGCGCGTGGTGTTGTACGAGGAGAAGGCGGACGACGGCGTGTGGCAGGGCCGTAAGCCCCGCGCCCAGGTGGGGGTCACCGCGTACACCCTCGACGACGCCGACCCGGCGGACCGTCCGGTGACGTTCGCCTTCAACGGCGGCCCCGGTTCGGCCAGCGTCTGGCTGCACCTCGGGGTGCTCGGCCCGCGACGGGTGGTGATGGGGGACGCCGGCGACCTGTTGCCGCCCCCGTACGCGCTGGCGGACAACCCCGAGACCCTGCTGCGGGTGAGCGACCTGGTGTTCATCGATCCGGTCTCCACCGGTCACTCCCGGGTGATCGAGGGGGAGAAGGCGGCCGACTTCCACGGGTTCACCGGCGATATCGAGTCGGTGGGCGAGGTGATCCGCCAGTGGGTCACGGCCGAGGGCCGGTGGATGTCGCCCAAACTGCTCGCGGGGGAGTCCTACGGCACCACCCGGGCGGCCGCCCTGGCCCAGCACCTGCAGCAGGGCGGCATGTACCTGAACGGCCTGATGCTCATCTCCGCGGTGCTGAACTTCGCCACGAACCGCTTCCAGCCCGGCAACGACAGCGCGTACGCGATGTTCCTGCCCTTCTACGCCGCCACGGCGCACTACCACGGCAAGCACCCCGGGCGGGAACTGGCCGAGGTGGTGGCCGAGGCGGAGGAGTACGCCGCTCGCGAGTACCCCTACGTGCTCAGCCGCGGCAGCCGGCTCAGCGCCGACGAACGCGCCGCAGCGGTGCGGACGATCGCGCGGCTGGCCGGGGTGAGCGAGGACTACGTGGACCGGGCGAACCTGCGCCTGGAGCACCTGCGCTACTTCACCGAGTTGCGCCGCGAGGAGGGGCTGACCGTGGGCCGGTTGGACTCCCGGTTCACCGGAGCGGCCGCCAGCGGTATCGCCGAGCGGATGGATGCCGACCCGTCCATGGACGCCATCCTGGGGCCCTACGCCACCACCTACCAGCACTACGTGCGCGCCGAGCTCGGGGTGGAGGACCTGTCCCCGTTCCATGTGTTCGGGCCGGACGTGATCGGCAAGTGGAGCTACAAGGAGTTCGAGAACGCCCCGGTGTACGTATTGGACCGGCTGTCCCGGGCGATGCGGCAGAACCCGCACCTGCAGGTGCACGCCGCGTTCGGGTACTACGACGGGGCCACGCCGTTCACCTCCGCCGAGGAGGACCTGGCGCACCTGGACATCCCGGCGGAACTACAGGCCAACATCGAGCGCAGGTACTACGAGGCCGGGCACATGATGTACGTGCACGAACCCAGCCGGGTGCAGCAGTGCGCGGACCTGGCCGACTTCGTCCGGCGCGCCACCGCGCGGGGCTGAGCGCTAGTCACGCGCGGGGCTGAGCGCTCACGCGCGGGCGGCCAGGTGCTCCACCGACCGGGCCCACCCGTCCGGGTTGCGCCCGTCGGGCAGATGGGTCAGGCCCAGCGCCAGCATCAGGGCGGGCAACCACGCGGTCTCGGCGTCCCCGAGGTCGCGCACCGAGCGGTATCCGGCCACGAGCGCGGCGTGTGCTGCCGGCGGCGCCGGGTCCCAGGAGGTGAACCGGGTGTTCAACAGCGTGGCCGCGCGGGCCAGGTCCACTACCGGGTGGTCGATGACCATCTCATCGAAGTCCAATACCGCGGTGACCCGGGAGTGCCGGGTGAGGACGTTCGTGCCGCGCACGTCGTTGTGCACCAGCGTGGCCGCGGCGGTGTGCAGGCGGGCCAGGACATTCCCGGTGGAGGCCACCGCGTCCAGATCGGTCACGTCCAGCAGATCGCCGGCGATGACGGGTTGGACGACGACGGACAACTCGGTGCTGCCGTTGGTGACTTGCAGCCGGTTGGAGCCATTGCGCGCCGGGCGCGGAACCGGGACCGGCACGCCGGTGCTGCCCAGGTGAGTGACGACGTCGGCGATCATCCCCAACCGGGCGAAGCGTTCCCGGTCGGCGCAGACCTTGACCACGAACGTGCCCTCCGGTGTCCGGGCCCAGGCGAGAGCGTTGTCGGCGCTGATCACCACCCGGCAGACGTCGTCCACCCGGAGGTCCCAGCGGTTGGCGAGGACCTCGGTGAGCCACCGGGCCATCGCGGCCATCCCGGCGAATCCGAACCTCTCGCCCAGCGCCGTCTCGGGGTCGGTCCGCTCCCACAGCATCGACAGTCCGGGAGGAAACACCCTCCCGATACTAGGCCGCGGGCCAGCGGGGTTAGCGGTGACTCAGCCTTGCGGCTCGTGACTCAGCCCTGCGGCGCGGGCTCAGCCCTGCGGGCCGGCCTGCCAGCGGGCCAGGTCCTCCTCGGTGATCGGAGCCGCCTCGGTGGGTTGGGTGATGCGGATGTGGTTGCCGAACGGGTCCCGCAGCGCGCAGTCGATCCCGTAGGGCTGTTGCACCGGTTCCTGGGTGAACTCCACGCCCTTGGCGCGCAGCGCGGCGTAGGTGGCGTGGCAGTCGTCGGTGGTGAACATCGCCACCGCCCCCATGGCGCCCTTGGTGACCAGGTCGCGGACGCGGGCGGCGTCGTCGGCGGAGATGGCCGGCGGGCCGGGCACCTCCAGCAGGATCTGGCGATCGGGGTCCGACGGCAGTGCGACGGTGAGCCAGCGCATGAAGCCCATGTCTACATCGCTGGTGACCTCCAGGCCGAGTTTGCCGACGTAGAAGTCCAGCGCCTCGTCCTGGTCGAGAACGTATATTCCGTGAATGCCTATGCGTGTCAACATGCGGATCACGGTAGGCGCGGTGGTGGCGCAGGTGCTTATCCGAAACTGCTCTGCCGGGTCCAGTCCTTGACGAAGCACACCGGCGCGGTTAACGGACCGGTCTGCCTCCGGTAGGCCGACGGCGAGCGGCCCAGGACGGCGGTGAAGGTGCGGCTGAACGTGCCCAGGCTGTCGAACCCGACGGCGTAACTGATGTCGGTGACGCTCAGGTCGGTGTCCCGCAGCAGCGCGCAGGCCCGCTCGATCCGGCGTCGTTGCAGGTACCGGTGCGGGGTCTGACCGAAGGTGGCGCGGAACTGGCGGGAGAAGTGCGCCGGGGACATCAGCGCTACCCGGGCCAGGCTCGGGACGTCCAGCGGCTCGGCGAAGTCGCGGTCCATCGCATCCCGGGCGCGCAGCAACCTGCGGTTCTGGTCCTCGCGGGGATTCACGGCGCTCCTGGGAAGGGTTCGGTCGGGGAACCCGAGCCTACTCCTCGGCCCGCCGCGTCGCCGTGGTGCCATCATGGGCCGCAACGACGAGGGAGGCCGATGTTCCATGCTCGTCCTGGACCGGGTCAGCCGCGAGTTCGCCAACGGGGCCGGGGTGCGGGAGGTGGATCTGCACGTCCCGTCCGGGCAGGTGGTGGCGCTGATCGGGCTGAACGGGGCGGGGAAGACCACCCTGATGCGCCTCGCCCTGGGGATGCTGCGGCCAGGGACGGGCGGCGCCCGCCTGTTCGGCGAGCCGCTCCCGGCCCTGCCCGCCTCCCGGTGGCGGGAGGTCGGCGCGCTGGTGGGGCGCCGCCGGCCTATCCCGAGCGCACCGCGCGGGAGAACCTGCGGATCGTGGCGCGGTTGCGCGGGGTGCCGACCGCAGATGTGGAGGCGGTGCTGCAGCGCTGGACGCTGACCCCGGTGGCCGATCGGCGTTTCCGGCACCTGTCGTTGGGCAACCGGCAGCGGGTGGGTCTGGCCGCCGCGCTCGGGCACCGGCCGCGACTCATCGTGCTGGACGAGCCGAGCAGTGGCCTGGACCCCGCGGCGGTGATCGTGCTGCGTGAGGTCCTCCGGCAGCGCGCCGCGGCTGGTGCAGGGGTGCTCATCAGCAGCCATCACCTGGACGAGGTGGCGCGGATCGCCGACCGGATCGTGGTGCTCAACCGCGGCCGGTTGATCGGGGACCTGGACCCGACCGCCGCGGATCTGGAGCGAGTGTTCTTCCGGACGGTGCTCGCCGACGATGAGCGCCGGGACGCCCGCCGGGGCCTGGATCCGGACCCGCCGCTGGAGCCGGGCCCGCCGGGGGAGCCGGGCCCACCGCAGGAGCCGGGCCCACAGGGGGAGAGATGATCGCGGCGGGGCGGGTGGAGGCGCTGAAACTCGCCCGGTCGCTGGTGGGGGCCATTGCCTCGGTGGCGCTGATCGGGGGCACCCTCGCGCTGGTGGGCGGGATCGCCGCCGCGGTGCGTAGCGGTAACGAGGACGTGATCGCCCAGGTGGGGCCGCACGCCACCCCGGACTGGCCGGGCTTGCTGGCTACCGGTACGCAGATCACCGCCGCCGGCGGCATGGTCGGCTTCGGTGTGGTGCTCACCTGGATGCTCGGGCGGGAGTTCACCGACGGCACCATCACCGGGTTGTTCGCGCTGCCGGTGAGCAGGGGACGGATCGCGGTGGCCAAACACGCCGTGTACGGGCTCTGGGTGGTGGCAGTGAGCCTGGTGCTGACCGCCGCCCTGGGACTGCTCGGTGTGGCTCTCGGCTACGGTGCCCCAACGCCGAGCATCTGGGCCGGCCTGGGGCGCCATCTCGCCCTGGGCGTCCTCACCGGGGCAGTGGTGGTCCCGGTGGCGTGGGTCGCCACCCTCGCCCGCTCGGTGCTCGCTGGGGTGGGCTGCACCATCGGGCTGGTCGCCCTGGCCCAGGTCGGCGTGCTGGCCGGCGCCGGGGGCTGGTTCCCCTTGGCGGCCCCGGCGCTGTGGGCGCTGGATCCGGCGCAGGTGTCCGGAATCCAGGTCGCGCTCGCGATCGCGGTCCCGGCCGTGTTCGTCCCGCTCACCTGGTTGGGTTGGCAGCGGCTGGAACTCGATCGTTGAGGGTTCAGCCGCGGGCGTAACGCGCGGTGAAGTTCCGCAGGATCGCCGGCGGGTGCTGCACCGAGGTCCGTTCCAGCGCGCCGAACAGGGCGGTCTGCTCCTCCGGCGGGTAGTACCCGTGACGGTCGTAGACCGCGAGCCGCGTCAGGAGCCCCGGCAGGTCCAGTTCGGGGTGGAACTGGGTGGCGTACATGTTCTGGCCCACCCGGAACATCTGCACCGGGCACGCGGGGGAATGCGCGAGCAGCACCGCGCCGGGCGGCACCTGCCGCAGTGCCTCCTTGTGGCCCACGTAGGCCTGGAACGTGGGCGGCAGGCCGTCCAGGAGGGGATCGCCCCGTCCGTCGTCGGTCAATGTGATCGGCACCGCGCCCACCGGTTCCCCGTAGGTGCCGTCCACCACACCGCCCTGGTGGACGCCGAGGGTGGAGATCCCGTAACAGGCACCCAGGAACGGGAAGTCACGCGCGACGACGTCATCCAGCAGGCGCTGGAGCTCGGCTTCCACCCGCCGCTGCACGAGCGGTTTGTGCTCCTCGGGATCGGAGAAGGTGTACGGGCTGCCACCCACGATCACCCCGGAGTAGCGCTCGAGGTCGATCGGCGGCAGCGGTGCGGCCTCGGCGCGGACGCGGTGGAGCTCCTCGGGTCGCAGCTCGCCGTAGGTCAGGAAGGCGGCGTACTCGTTATCGGCCGCCTCGTCCTCGGCGCGCGTGGAGATGAGCAGGAAGGGTTTCACGACGAGGTGAGCCACACGGTGGTCACCAGCACGGCCCAGAACAGGCTCACGGCGTACCCCAGGATCATCCCGCCCATCGCCATGCCCCGCCCGGTGCGCTCGTTGTTGCGGGTGTGGTGCACGCCCAGGTGGCCGAAGATGACCGCCAGCGGTGCCACGAACCCCACGATCACGCCGACCAGGGACGCCAGCAGCGCCGCGGTGGCGAACCCGCTGGTGCGTGGGGCGGGGGAGTAGTAGCCCGGCCCGGAGAAGGTGACCGCCGGGTCCGGTAGCGGCCGGGTGAACTCGTTGACGAACGGTGCCGAGTCGGGCAGGAGGCGCGGCGTCGGGCTACTCATCGCCGGCTCTACTCATCGCCGTCGTCGCTCCCGCCGCCGTCGCCCTCGCCGCCCTCGCTCTCGCCGTCGCCGCCTTCGCCGTCGTCCTCCAACTGCACCGGCTGGCACCCGGGCAGCGGCGTCAGCGGCACCTCATCGTCCAGTTCCACCGACTCCTGCGGCAGCAGACCGTCGAACCCCTCGCCGACGGTGAGGGTGAGCACGTCCTCGGTGCGCGAGTCCAGTTCGATGACCGCCTCGGGGAAGTGCGCGGCAACGGTGTAGGCGTCGGTCACCGCGGTGGGACCGGTGACGATCCGGGCGATGCCCTCGAAACCGACCGGGGCGTTGGCCTCATCGCCGATCACGGCGCCGCGTTCGGCCAGACCCGCCGCGGTGGAGGCGGCCAGCCCGGACTGGTTGGTGCCGTTGAGCACGTTCACCGAGATCTCGTTCATCGGCACCGGCAGCGCGCCCTCCGGCGGGCACGGGGCGGGCGGGGCGAGGTCGTCGGGTTCGGGTGACTGGATCGGGATGCTGATCGGGGCGGGCAGGATCCCGGCCCACACCGCGCCGGCTCCGAGGCCGATCACGAGCAGGCCGGCGATCAGCGATCCGAAGATCACCGTCTGCCGCTGCTGCAGGTGCCGGCGGCGGGCTTCACGTGCCTCGTGGGCGCGTTTGGCGTCGATCGAGCTCACGGCAGAACCGTATCCGACAACGCGGCGGCGGTGCGGGCGCTCACGCCGGCCGGCCTCACAGTTCCAGCACCCGGGCGTGCAGGATGTTGCGCTGCTGCAGGGCGGCTCGCAGCGCCCGGTGCAGGCCGTCCTCGAGGTAGAGGTCGCCCCGCCACTGCACCACATGGGCGAACAGGTCCCCGTAGAAGGTGGAGTCCTCCGCGAGCAGGCTGCGCAGGTCCAGCGTGGCCTTGGTGGTGATCAATTCATCCAGCCGGATCTGCCGGGGCGGGATGTCCGCCCAGTCCTTGACGGAGTCCAGGCCATGGTCGGGGTACGGGCGTGCGTCGCCCACGGCCTTGAAGATCACGTTCCGATGGTAGC
>CALKWS010000162.1 GCA_938004115.1 uncultured Ruaniaceae bacterium | reverse complement strand
TCTACGGCCGCAGCCCCTCGGCGCCGGACTGGGAGATCGCCGTCGACGAGGTGGACTATCACGCGGTGCGGCACACCGCCGTCTTCTGGTCCACCGTGACCGGCATGGTGCGGCCCACATCCCGCGAGGCACAGGTCGCGATGCATCAGGCTCGTCCCCGCGAGGAACTCACCGCCGGGCAGCATACCATCCTCGACCTTGACTACCGGCCGATGTTCTGGGACTCGGTGGACCAGGCCCGCGAACAAGTGATGCGCATCCTTCCCTCGGTGACGGTCGCGGTGGGGAATACCGAGGAATGCGCCGTGGCCGTCGGGCCCGGCAGCGCCGATGAGCAGGCCGACCGGCTCCTGGAAGCCGGGGTGCGGCTGGCCGTGGTCAAACAAGGGTCCGAGGGCGTCATGGCCGCCACCGCGCAGGAACGCGTCACCTCCAAGCCCATCCAGGTGGAGACCGTCAACGGGCTGGGCGCCGGGGACTCCTTCGGCGGGGCGCTCTGCCACGGGCTGTTGTCCGGCTGGCCGTTGGAGCAGGTCCTGGACTTCGCCAACGCCGCCGGTGCCCACGTGGCGGGGGAGATCGCGTGTTCCGAAGCCATGCCCACCTCCGCCCGCATCTACCAGATGCTGCGCGACGCCGGACGCGCCGTCCCCGACCAGCCGCCGGCCGAGCCCGCCCCGGAGAGGGACTGATCGTGGCCCGGCCGGTGCGAGGCGGGAACGGCGACCCGAGGCGGTATGAGCACCTCACCGACCTGCGGGTGCAGGACCCCGACGCGGTGCTGCGTGCCGCCCGTGCCCGGCGCCGCCACCCCGGCCCACGGCCGGGCAAACAGGTCTTCATCATCGCCGCCGACCATCCCGCCCGCGGCGCCCTCGATGTGAACGATGACCCCTTCGCGATGGCCGACCGGCGGGAGCTGCTGGACAGGCTGTGCACCGCCCTGGCCAACCCCAAGGTGGACGGGGTGCTGGCCTCCCCGGACGTGCTGGATGACCTGCTGCTGCTCGGCGCGCTGGACGGCAAACTCGTGTTCGGCTCGATGAACCGCGCCGGGCTGCCCGGACTGGTGAACGAGATCGACGACCGGTTCACCGCCCACACCGCACCGGCCCTGGCGGAGATCGGTGCCGACGGCGGCAAGATGCTCACCCGCATCGCCTACGACGACCCGCACACCACCTCGGTCCTGGAAGCCACCGCCCGCGCCGTGAACGACCTGCACCGGCACCGGCTGCTGGCGATGGTGGAACCGTTCATCGCCGTCAAACGCCCCGGCCGGGTGGTCAACGACCTGTCCACCGATGCGGTGGTGCGCTCGGTGGCCATCGCCCAAGGGCTCGGGGCCAGTACCGCCCGGACCTGGCTGAAGCTGCCCGTGGTGCCGGATATGGAACGGGTGATGGCCGCCACCACCCTGCCCACCGTGCTGTTGGGTGGCAGCCCGGCCGGGAGCACCGAGGACATCCTGGACACCTGGCGCCCGGCCCTGGCGCTACCCGGGGTGCAGGGCCTGACCGTGGGCCGGGCCTTGCTCTACCCCGAGGATGATGATGTGGCCGGCGCGATCGACACCGCCGCCTCGCTGTTGCGCGATGACTCCGAGGAGAAGGAGACCTCTGAATGAGCACCCGCATCATGACCGTGGCGCAAGCCGTCGTGGAGTTCCTGGCCAACCAATGGACCGTCGACTTCATCGATGGCCGGCGCACGAAAGTGCGCACCATCCCGGGCATGCACGGCATCTTCGGGCACGGCAACCTCGCCGGTGTGGGCCAGGCCCTCAAGCAGGCCCAGACCCACGCTCCCGAACTGATGCCCTTCCACCAGGGCCGCAACGAACAAGCCCTGGTGCACCAGGCCACCGGCTTCGCCCGGCACACCCGCCGGCGCCAGACCTATGCGGTGACCGCCTCGATCGGACCGGGCAGCACGAACATGATCACCGGTGCCGCGGTGGCCACCACCAACCGGCTACCGGTGCTCCTGCTGCCGTCCGATGAGTTCGCCACCCGCGCCCCCGACCCCGTCCTGCAACAACTCGAACTGCCCCACGACGCGACCATCACCTGCGCCGACCTGTTCCGGCCGGTGAGCAGGTTCTTCGACCGGGTGGAGCGGCCCGAGCAGGTGTTCAGCGCACTGCTGTCCGGGATGCGGGTGCTGATGGACCCGGCCGAGACCGGCACGGTGACGATCTCCCTGCCCCAGGACGTGCAGGCCGAACGGATCGAGGTACCAGAGGAGTTCCTCGCTCCCCGCCAGTGGCGCATCCGCCGCCCCGACCCCGAGCAAGTGGATATCGAGGCCGCGGTGGACCTTATCCGTGGCGCCCACCGGCCGCTGATCATCGCCGGAGGCGGGGTGCACTACGCGCTGGCCACCCACGCCCTGCGTGACCTGGCCGAGGCCACCGGCATCCCCGTCGCCTACACCCAGGCGGGTGGGGGCGTGATCGACTGGGACCACCCCCAGAGCCTGGGCGCGATCGGTGCGACCGGCTCCACCGCGGCCAACGCCTACGCCGCGCAGGCCGATGTGGTGATCGGTATCGGCACCCGGTACTCCGATTTCACCACCGCCTCCAAGACCCTGTTCCAGAACCCCGCGCTGCGGTTCGTGAACATCAACGTCACCGGCTTCGACACTTACAAACTCGGGGTGTCGGTCCCGATCATCGCCGACGCGGGAAAGACGATCCCGGTGCTGCGGGCGGCACTGGGCTCCGCGGGCTACCAGGTGGGACAGCAGACGGCGGAACTCATCCGGGCAGAGAAACAACGCTGGGATGCCACCGTGGACGAGGCGTTCACCAGCCAGCACCGGCCGCTGCCCGCCCAGAGCGAGATCATCGGCGCGGTGAACCAGGCCATGGCCGATGAGGACGTGGTGATCTGCGCCGCCGGTTCCCTCCCGGGGGACCTGCACAAACTCTGGCGGGTCAAGGACCCCTACGGCTACCACGTGGAGTACGCGTTCTCCTGCATGGGCTACGAGATCGCCGGCGGCCTGGGCGTGAAGCGGGCCGCGCTCGCCGAGGGCACCGGGCGGGACGTAGTGGTGATGGTGGGGGACGGGTCCTACCTGATGATGCACACCGAACTGGTCACCGCCGTGGCCGAACGCATCAAACTCATCGTGGTGCTACTGCAGAACCACGGGTTTGCCTCGATCGGATCCCTGTCGGAAACCGTGGGCAGCCAACGGTTCGGCACCAAGTTCCGCTACCTGGACCCCCAGCGCCACTCCTTCGAGCACAGCGCCGAACTGCCCGTGGATCTGGCCGCGAACGCCGAATCGCTGGGCGTGCAGGTGATCCGCATCGACCGCGGCCCCGGCGCGATCTACGAACTGGGCCGGGCGCTCGCCCGCGCCAAGT
>CALKWS010000161.1 GCA_938004115.1 uncultured Ruaniaceae bacterium | reverse complement strand
CCGGTGCGTGGGCGTCGGGCGGGTCCGCAGTGGGCTAGTTTTGGCCCGAGGACCAATCCGCTAGAGGAGGAGTGCCTAATGGTTCAGCGACGAGTTCCCCGGGTGCGTGACCTGGCACCGTTGCTGCGGTTCAAACCGCCGGTGCTGAGCGGACTGCGCCGCCGGCTGGAGGGTGCACAGACGATCGCGGATCTGCGCACCGTGGCCCGTCGCCGTACCCCGCGTGCCGCGTTCGACTACACCGAGGGAGCCGCCGAACAGGAACTGTCGCTGGCGCGTGCGCGGCAGGCGTTCGAGGACATCGAGTTCCACCCCTCGATCCTGCGGAACGTGGCGCAGGTGGATACCTCCACCACGATCCTGGGCGGGCGCAGCGCTCTCCCGTTCGGGATCGCGCCCACCGGGTTCACCCGGATGATGCAGACCGAGGGCGAGATCGCCGGCGCCAGTGCCGCCGGCGCCGCGGGTATCCCGTTCTCGCTGTCCACCATGGGCACCTCCTCGATCGAGGACGTGGCGATGATCAACCCCACCGGGCGGAACTGGTTCCAGCTGTACATGTGGAAGGACCGCGACCGGTCGATGGGATTGGTGGAGCGCGCCGCGAACGCGGGCTTCGACACCCTGTTGGTCACCGTCGACGTGCCGGTGGCCGGGAACCGGCTGCGGGATGTGCGCAACGGGCTCACCATCCCGCCGTCGCTCACCGCGCGGACGGTGATGAACGCGATCCCACGCCCCAAGTGGTGGTTCGATCTGCTCACCACCGAACCCCTCGCTTTCGCCTCCCTGGATCGGTGGTCCGGGACGGTGGCGCAACTGCTGGACACCATGTTCGACCCCACCGTGGACTTCGACGACCTGGCCTGGATCGCCGAGCAGTGGCCCGGCAAGACCGTGGTCAAGGGCATCCAGACGCTGGAGGACGCCCGCAAGGTCGCCGACCTAGGCGTGGACGGGATCGTGCTGTCCAACCACGGCGGCCGCCAACTCGACCGTGCCCCGGTGCCCTTCCACCTGCTGCCGCAGGTCGCGGCCGAGGTCGGGAACCAGGTGGAGATCATCCTGGACACCGGGATCATGTCGGGCGCGGACATCGTTGCCTCCCTCGCGCTCGGGGCCGACTTCACCTTGGTGGGCCGGGCCTACCTGTACGGCCTGATGGCCGGCGGCAGGGCCGGGGTGGACCGGATGATCCAGATCCTGCGCGCGGAGATCGAACGGACCATGCGGCTGCTCGGGGCGGCGACCCTGAACGACCTGCACCCTGGGCACGTCACCCAACTGCAGCGCCTCGTTCCCCGCGCCGCATCGGCACGGCAGCAGGCCTGACCCGCGCCCTGCACCGGTACCGGGCCCGACCCGCGCGCGGCTCGGGACTCGATGGCGCGTGAGCGGGTCAAGATCCGAAGGTGTCGAGAACCCGGTCGCGCCACTGGCGAAATCCGCTGAACATCCGGCGCAGTCGATCCCGGTGTCCGCTCCGGCGCATCTGCTGCTATAGGCTCCGGCCAACTCAACGAGAGGATCACCGATGGCGACGACCTCCTCCACCACCCCACACGACGTGGACTTCTCCTTCGAGGCGGTACCACAGCAGCACCGCCGGAGTTTCTGGTCCGTGGGCTTCGTGATGCTCGGGTTCACGTTCTTCTCGGCGAGCATGAGCGTCGGGGCACGCCTGGGCAACGGGTTGAACTACACCGACTACCTGTGGGCGGTGGTGATCGGCGGGCTCATCCTGGGCGCCTACACCGGCGCCCTGGGGTACATGGGCGCTCGTACCGGGATGGGTTTCGACCTGCTTGCCCAACGGGTGTTCGGGGGCCGTGGCTCGTATCTGCCCTCCTTCCTCATCGCCCTGACTCAGATGGGCTGGTTCGGGGTGGGTGTGGCGATGCTGGCACACCCAACTGCCGAGATGCTCGGCATCAGCCCGTGGTGGATCGTTCTCATCGGCGGCGCGTTCATGACCGGCTCGGCCTACTACGGCATCAAGGCCATCGAGATCGTCAGCTTCATCTCCGTGCCGTTGATCGCCGGACTGGGCACCTGGTCGATGTTCAGCGCGATCCGGGAAGGCGGCGGAGCCAACGAGGTGTTCGCCGCCTCCACCGGCATGCCCCTGGTGGTCGGTATCGGGCTCGTGGTGGGATCGTTCGTCTCCGGCGGCACCGCGACGCCGAACTTCACCAGGTTCGCCCGCACGCCGGTGTCGGCGGTGATCACCACGGTCGTCGCCTTCTTCCTCGGCAACACGCTGATGTTCAGCTTCGGTGCGGTGGGCGGGGCGTTCACCGGCCAGGACGACATCTTCTACGTCATGATCGCCCAGGGGCTGGCGATCCCGGCGCTGATCGTGCTCGGTGCGAACATCTGGACCACGAACAACAACGCGCTCTACACCACCGGCCTGGGATACGCCAACATCACCAAGATCAACAAGAAGCCGCTGGTGCTCATCGCCGGGGTCCTGGGCACGTTGACCGCCCTGTGGCTGTACGACAACTTCATCGGCTGGCTGAACTTCCTGAACGCCACACTGCCGCCGATCGGCGCGATCCTGATCGCCGACTACGTCACCAACCGCCGGGCCTACGGCCCGATCGCCACCCCACCCCCGAGGCGGGTGATGGTCGGCGGGCTGGCCGGGATCGTCGCGGGCGGGCTGGCGGGGTGGTTCATCCCGGTGGGGATCGGTGCCATCAACGCCATGGCGGTCGCGTTGGCGTGCTACTTCCTGGGACGCGCGCTGAGCCGGAACGTGCCACCGGCCGATCAGGGCGCCGCCGGTGAGCCCGCGGCAGAAGGGGAGATTTCTTGAGTCTGCTCATCAAGGACGTCCGGATCGAAGGCGCACCGCAACGAACCGACATCCGGATCGCGGATGGCAAGTTCACCCGGATCGGCCAGGACCTGCAGCCGACCGACGGCGAGGAGGTGGTGCAGGGTGACGGCCGGCTGTGCCTGCCCCCGATCATCGAGTCGCACGTACACCTGGACTCGGCGCTCACCGCGGGCCAGCCGCGCTGGAACGAATCGGGAACCCTGTTCGAGGGCATCGAGGTATGGGGTGAGCGCAAGGCCGACCTGACCGTCGCCGACGTCAAGGACCGGGTGAACCGGGCCGTGCGGCAGCAGGCGCGGTTCGGCGTGCAGTTCATCCGCACCCACGTGGACGTCACCGAGCCCGGCCTCACCGCACTGCGCGCGCTGCTGGAACTGCGGGAGGAACTGGCAGACTCCGTCACGCTGCAACTAGTGGCCTTCCCGCAGGAGGGAATCGAGTCCTACCCGGGCGGGCGGGACCTGATGCGGCGGGCGGCGCAGATGGGCGTGGACGTGATCGGCGCCATCCCGCACTTCGAGTTCACCCGGGAGTACTCGGTCAGTTCGCTGCACTACGCCGTCGAACTCGCCCAGGAGTTCGACCTGCTCGTCGACGTGCACTGCGATGAGATCGACGACGAGGCCTCTCGCGGGTTGGAGACGCTGGCGACGCTGGCGTACGAGAACGGCATGGGCTCTCGCGTGACCGCCAGCCACACCACCGCCATGCACTCCTACAACAATGCCTATGTCACCCGGCTGATGCGGTTGCTGCGCCTGAGCGGGATCAACTTCGTGTCGAACCCGCTGGTGAACACCCACCTGCAGGCCCGTACCGACACCTACCCCAAACGGCGGGGCGTGACCCGGGTGAAGGAACTCACCGAGGCAGGGTTGAACGTCAGTTTCGGCCAGGACGACATCGTGGACCCATGGAACCCGCTGGGCACGGGCAACCTGCGGGATGTGGTCCTCAACGGGCTGTACGTGACGCAGATGATGGGCCACCAGCAGATCCTGGACTCCTACCGGTTCATCACCCACAACGCCGCCCGCACGCTGAACCTGTCCAACTACGGCATCGAGGTGGGCAACCCCGCCAGTTTCGTCATCTTCGACGCTGCGTCCTGGTACGAGGCGCTCAGTTTCAACGCGCCGGTGGTGGCCTCCTACCGGGAGGGCCGGCTGATCGCGAGGACCGCTCCCCTCGAGCACGAGGTGCTCTTCTAACCGGGCGAACCGCTTCCGCGGGGGTGGTCGGGCCGGCCGGGACCGCGGCCGCCCGCGACGCAGGCCGGACGGTGACGCAGGCCGGACGGTGACGCGGCCGTACGATGGGGCTCATGCGCCCTGGTGCCACCACGGATGACGAGCCCGCCACCTCACGCCGGGAGCAGATCCTCGAGGCCGCGGCGGACCTGTTCGCCAGGCACGGGTTCAAGGGCGTATCGATCTATGCCATCGGAAATGCCGTCGGCATCTCCGGCCCCGCGCTGTACCGGCACTTCGCCAGCAAGGAAGCGCTGCTGGCCGAGATGCTCATCGGGGTGAGCCGGCGGCTGCTGAACGGCGGCCGGCAGCACGTGACCACCGCCGGTCCGGGTGAGGAGTCGCTGCGGGCGCTGATCGATTCGCACGTGGAATTCGCCCTGGCCCACCCGGCGCTGATCACGGTGCACTTCCGGGACCTGGACCAGGTGGGGCGGGACGAACAGCGCACGGTGCGGCGGTTGCAGCGCGAGTACGTGGAGATCTGGGTGGCCGCGATCCGGGGCGCGTTCGAGGGAATCGGGGAGGACGTGGCCCGGTCGGCGGCCCATGCGGTGTTCGGGCTGATCAACTCCACCCCGCACTCGGCCCGTCTCGCCCCGGACGAGGCGCGCGCTCTCCTGCGGGCGATGGCGTTCAGCGCGTTGCTGGGTGCGGTCCGGGCCGGGCGGGGGAGCTAGCGCTCACACCGGCAGGCCGAGATTGCGCGCGATGACCATCCGTTGGATCTCGGAGGTGCCCTCGCCGATCTCCAGGATCTTGGCGTCCCGGTAATAACGAGCAGCCGGGAACTCCTCCATGAAGCCGTTGCCGCCGAGGATCTGGGTGGCGGTCCGGGCCGCCGAGACCGCCGCCTCGGTGGAGTACAACTTCGCGATCGCCGCTGCCTTGGTGACCTCCTTCGCCGGCCGGCGTCCGGCGTCGCGCTCATCCTTCAGCCACGCCGCCCGGTAGGTCAGGTTCCGCGCGGCCTCCACCGCCACCGCCAGGTCCGCCACCTGGAAGGCGACACCCTGGTTCGCCCCGATGGGACGGCCGAAGGCCTCCCTGGAGCCGGCGTACTCGGTGGATAGTTCCAGGCACGCCCGCGCCAGACCCAGCGCCAAGGCGGAGATCGCCACCCGGCCGTCGTCCAGGGCCATGAGGAACTGCCGCAGTCCGGCACCTTGCTCACCGAGGAGGTTCTCCGCGGGCACCCGGCAGTCGGCGAACGTCAGGCCGCGGGTGTCGGAGGCGTTCCATCCCAGTTTGCGGTACGGCGGGTCCACCGTGAATCCCGGGGTGCCCGAGGGAACCAGGATGGTGCTGATCTGCGCACTTCCGTCGGGGTTCTCCCCGGTGCGCGCGGTCACGGTCACCACTGACGTGATCGGGGTGCCGGAGTTGGTGATGAAGCTCTTCGCGCCGTTGATCACCCACTGGTCGCCTTCGAGCCGGGCCCGCGTCCGGGTGGCCCCGGCATCCGACCCAGCCCCCGGTTCGGTCAGCCCGAACGCGGCCAGCGCGCGCCCCGCCACCAGGTCCGGCACCCACCGTTCCTTCTGCTCCTGGCTGCCGAAGGACAGGATCGGGTTGATCCCCAGGCCGACGCCGGCGGACAGGGTGATCCCCACCGCCTGGTCCACCCGGCCCAGTTCCTCGATCGCCACGCACAACGAGGCGAAGTCGCCCTCCGCGCCCCCGAACTCCTCCGGCGCGGTCAGGCCGAACAGGCCCAGGTCACCCATCTTCGGGATCAGGTCCACCGGGAAGTGGTGGTCCTGGTCCCACTGGGCCGTGAACGGGGCGATCTCCGCCTCGGCGAACTCCCGGACCGTGGCCCGGAACATCTCGTGATCCTCGGACAGTTCGAACATCGGCGCCTCCTTGCTTCGATTCCGCCCCGCATCGGGCCTGCCCCGCGCCAGACGTGCCGATCTGGCACATGCCAAGCCCGACGTAGGCCCGGCCCGGCGTCTTCTCACTCGTCAGGTTAGCGGTCACTAACTTCGCCTGTCCACAGTCGCCCGGCCTGATCGCCGAGCAGCGGTGCCATCAGGCGGAAAGCGCTTGCCCGATGGGCCTTCGGTGAGGCATGATGACAGCGTCCGGCCGGGCCGGCGGACTTGTAGTTCGCACCCGCGGGCGGCTATCCGGGCTCCGACCCGGGATCGAAGGGCGGCCGGGGTAGGCGTCGCACCGGCACCGTGCACGGGTCCGGAGCCCCCCCCGACGGACGGGGCCCACCAACAGACAAGGAGTATCGCGTGAGGAAAGTGGCACTGGTCACCGGTGGGAACCGGGGCATCGGGTTGGGCATCACCAAGGGACTGCTCGCCGAGGGGTACGCGGTAGCGATCCTGGCCACCCGCGAAGAACCCACTGACCTCATGGCCGAACTCCGGGAACTGGGCGAGGTCTCCTACACCCGCGGCTCGGTGGCGGAGTTGGCGGATCACCAACGTTACGTCGGCGACGCGCTGGAACGCTGGGGGCGGATCGATCTCCTGGTGAACAACGCCGGTGTGGCCCCCCAGGTGCGCGATGACATCCTGGTCGCCAGCCCGGAGAGTTACGACCGGGTCATGGACATCAACCTGCGCGGTCCCTACTTCCTCACCCAACTGGTGGCCAACGAGATGGTCAACGCCTCCCGGCAGGCAGCCGAGGGCAGCGTGCGGGGCACCATCGTCAACGTCTCCTCCACCTCGGCCGTCACCGTCTCCACCAACCGGGGGGAGTACTGCATCTCCAAGGCCGGCATGGCCATGTCCACCCAGTTGTGGGCAGCGCGCCTGGCCCCCGAGGGCATCGTGGTCTACGAGGTGCGGCCCGGGGTCATCGCCACCGACATGACCGCCGGGGTGAAGGAGAAGTACGACGAGCAGTTCGCCGCCGGGCTGGCGCCGATCCCCCGGTGGGGCACCCCCGCCGATGTCGCCGGTGCCGTGGTGCAACTCGCGGCCGGCGCGATGCCCTACTCCACCGGGGAGGTCATCAACGTCGACGGCGGGATGCACATCCCCCGGCTGTGAGCCGCCGCGCCGGAACGCCGCACCGGCGCCCGCCGGTTTCCAAGCAGACCGGCCCCACCGTTCCCCGCACGCCACCCGCGCCGGCCTCGGCCGGTGCGGGTTCCGCCACGAAGGAAGTCCCATGCCACTTGCTGATATCGACACCGCCCCCACGATGACGATCGCCGGCCACCAGGTCCCGGTGGTGAGCGCCAACACCGTGGTGGTGGGCACCGGCTCGGCCGGTTTCGCCGCCGCCGACCGGCTCTGGGAGTTCGGCCAGGACGACGTGGTGATGGTGACCGACAAGGTCGGCGCCGGGGCCAGCCGCAACGCCGGTTCGGACAAGCAGACCTACTACAAACTCTCGCTGTCCGGTGAGGAAGCCGACTCGGTGCACGAGATGGCCCGCACCCTCTTCTCCGGAGGCGCCATGGACGGCGACAACGCCCTGGCCGAGGCGGCCCTGTCCGCCCGGGCGTTCCTGCGCCTGGCCGATCTGGGGGTGCCGTTCCCGCAGAGCCGTTCCGGGGAGTTCGTGGGCTACAAGACCGACCACGATCCACGCCGGCGCGGAACCTCGGTGGGCCCCTACACCTCCCGCTCGATGGTGGAGCAGCTGGAGAAGAAGGTCGCGCGCAACGGCACCCGCATCTATGACAACTGCCGCGTGATCGACCTGATCATCCACGAGGGCGCCGTCGCCGGTCTGCTGGTGCTGCGCACCGACGTGCCGCAGAACTCCGGGCGCAGCCCCTACCTGCTGCTGCGCTGCACCAACATCGTCTACGCCACCGGTGGGCCCGCGGGCATCTACGCCACCCGGGTGTTCCCCAACGGCCAATGGGGCGCCTCCGGGGCGGCCTACCGGGGCGGGGTGCGGGGCAAGGGAGTCACCGAGTGGCAGTTCGGGCTCGCCTCGATCAAACCGCGGTGGAACGTCTCGGGCACCTACATGCAGGTGATCCCCCGCTTCGTGTCCACCGACGCCGATGGCAACGACGAGAAGGAGTTCCTCCTGGAGGCCATCCCGGACTACGGCCGGCTGATGTCCCTGGTGTTCCTCAAGGGCTACCAGTGGCCCTTCGACGTGCGTAAGGCCGCCGACGGCTCCTCCCTGATCGACCTGCTGGTGTACCGCGAGACGGTGCTGCGCGGGCGTCGGGTGTTCCTGGACTTCCGCTCCAACCCGGTGCGCCCGGAGTTCGACCCCGATGCGCTGGATGCCGAGGCCTATGAGTACCTGGACAAGGCCGGCGTGCTGTTCGGCACCCCGATCCAGCGGCTGCGCCGGATGAACGAACCGGCCTACCAGTTCTACCTGGACAAGAACCCCTACGTGGACCTGGAGCAGGAGATGCTCGAGGTGGACGTGTGCGCCCAACACAACAACGGCGGGCTGAGCGTGGACGCCTGGTGGCAGTCGAACGTGCCCGGCTTCTTCCCGGTGGGGGAGGCCGGCGGTGCGCACGGGGTGTACCGCCCAGGTGGTTCGGCGCTGAACTCCGGCCAGGTCGGCGCCACCCGGGCGGCGCAGTACATCGCCGCCCGGCGTACCGCCGACCCGGTGGACGAGGCGGCCTTCGCCGCCGCGGCCGCACCGATCCTGACCGACGCCACCGACCTGGTCCGCGCCGCCACCGAACGCGCGGCCGGCGGGGCGGAGGACAACACCGGCACGATGCTGACCGCGGTGCAGGAACTGATGAGCGCCAAGGCCGGCCCGGTGCGGTCGGCGCAGTCGATCGACGAGGCGCTGGCCCAGGTGCACCAGTGGCTGGCGGAATACGCCGAGCAGATCAGCGCCGACGGCACCTCGCGCCGGTCGATCAACCGCACCTTCCTGGTCCGCGACATCCTCACCACCGCCTACGTGTACCTGTCGGCGATGGCCGATTACGTCGCCCGCGGTGGATGCTCGCGGGGTTCGGTGCTGTACACCGACCCGCACGGGGACCTGCCCAAGGTCGGCTATGGACCCGATGCGGACGCGGAACTGGATCTACCGGAGTTGTTCCGGTTCACCCTCGACGACGGCGCCCTGGCCGACCAGGTGCAGGAGGTGGCCTGGCTGGCCCCGGAAGGGGCGGCCGCCCCGGTGGGACATGCCGGAACGCAACGGCCCGACGACGGCGGAGGCGACTGGGCGCAGATCGTCCAGCGGGATCCGGACGACCCTGCCGGACGGCCGCTGTTCCGGTGGCGCCCGGTGCGCCCCATCCCGGCTGACGATGACTTCTTCGAGAACGTCTGGCGGGACTTCCGCGAGCACGGCAACATCTACTGACCACCGGCCGAGGCCAGCATTGATCGGCTCCGGACGCCCGTGGAGCCGATCAATGCTGGCTTCGCTCGGCGGATGGTTGAACGAGGAGATCGAGCGCGGCGCCGATCCGGTCCTCGTTCACCCCAGCGACCACAGGGACAAGCCGGATACGGTGAAGACGCCCAGGAGGGTGCCGTCGGTGCCGTAACTGAATCGGCGGAAGTCTGCGATCTGTACGTCCCACAGTTCCTCGCCGGTCGTGACGTCGATACCGCTCAAGGCCGGCTCGTCCTCGCCGGTGATCCACGCCGCCACCCGGCCCGAGCCGTAGCAGGGGCACCAGGGGAACTCGCCCGGGCGGGACCATAGCAGGCTGCCATCGGCGCCATCCAGGGCGTAGAGCGTCTGATCCGACCACAGCAGCAGCACCTGCCCCAGCCGCGCGATCGGCGAGGGTGCCGAGAGGTCATCGGTGGTGAACGTCCAGACCTCGGCGCCGTCGGCATCGTCGCGTGCTCGGAGTTCGCCGGGTTCTGCGGACAGGACGTGACCCGAGCCGAGCGCATCGTCGACCGGCAGGACCATGCCCTCGACCGGCGTCGCGCGGCCGGCCTGATCCCACCAGGAGATGTCACCGTCCCGGTCCACCAGCCACTCACCGGCGTAGGTCATCATCGCTCGCACTTGCTCCTGGTGAGTGCCGTCGCGTAGGGACAGCGCGCGGAAGAACATCGGTCCCGGCTCCACCGGCGGGGCCTGGGCCAGCACCAGATCGTCCACCACGGCTAGCGTGAACGCCTCGAGGTCGACCTGCGCGCCGGCCACGTCATACGACCACAGATGTTCCTCCGAACCGCCCCAACGCATCACGGTGAGGGTGCCGGATTCCTCGAACGCCGTGATCACGCCACCGTCATGGGGGTGGGCGGCCACCAGCCCGGTCTGCGCGGTGCGGGCGATCTCACCTTCGTTCATGGTCATCTCGATCAGTTCCGCACGGGTGCCCTGCCGGCTCGCGCAGGTGATGTCCTCGCCTTGACGGGCGCACCTCATCTGTGGGGCGCGAACCTCCCACACCGGCTCCCCGGTGGCCAGATCGAGTCCGTGCACGCTGTTGGTGCCCGCGGCGACGATCACCTCGGCGCCGATCCATACCTGACCGGAGGAGGCGTGACTGGAGTTCAGGGGCGTTTCCCACACCAGCGCCGGAGGGGACTCCAGGTTGGCGACGATGCCCCGTTCGGTGGGCGTCTGGTCCGGAACGATTGCGATCCCGGCGGCAATCAGCGCGAGGGCGAGGACGATGAACCCCGTGGCCGACCGTGCTGGATGCTCCGACCGGCGAGGTGGGTCCTTCGGCACCGGAGCCTCGACGTCGAACTCCTGAGCCCCGCGGTCCATGGCTCGATTGTCGCAGAGCAGCCCGGTGTGGGTGGCGGGAAAGGCAGCGCAGCCTGCGCCGTCGTCGGCTTACAAGTGGGGCGCGATCAGTTCGCTGTACCGCTGGGCCATCGTCGCCACGGTCTGCTCGCCCGGGGCCGCCCAGATGTCGGCGTTGAAGATCTCCACCTCGACGTCGCCGGTGTACCCGGCGCGGGCCACCCAGGAGGTGATGGTGGGGAAGTCGATGTACCCATCGCCCATGAAGCCGCGGGAGAGCAACGCGTCCTTTGCCAGCGGCAGGATCCAGTCGCACACCTGGTATGAGGCCAGCCGGCCGGCGGCGGCAGCGCGCTGGATCTGCGCCTGCAGGTTCGGGTCCCACCACACATGATAGGTGTCCACCACCACCCCGACGGACTCCGCCGGGAAGGGGTCGGCCATGTCCAGGCACTGCTCCAGCGTGGAGAGCACCGCGCGGTCGGCGGCGAAGATCGGGTGCAACGGTTCCAGCACCAGCCGGACGTCATGCTGCTGGGCGAAGGGCACCAGGTCCGCGATCCGCTCAGCGACCCGGGCCCGCGCCGCGACCAGGTCCTTGTCGCCGCCGGGGGTCGCGGGGCCGCCGGGCTCGGAGGCCGCCCCCAGGCCTCCGACCACCATGATCAGCTCCCGGGTACCCAGGGTCGCGGCCTCCTCGATCGCGGCTCGGTTATCGGCCATGGCGCGGTCGATTCCGCGTGAGTCGGCAGCGGTGAGGAACCCGCCCCGGCACAGCGAGGACACCCGTAACCCCGCCTCACGCACGATCCTTGCGGATTCGGCCAGCCCGGTCTCGGCCACCCGGTCGCGCCACAGGCCCACCGCCCCCAGACCCGCGGCCGCGGCCACCTCCACCGCCTCGGGCAGGGTGAGGGCCTTGGTGGTGGCGGTGTTCAGCGACAACCGGGACAGGTCGGTCATGGGGTGCTCCTCGGGCGGGTCGACGGCGGTGGGGCGGCGGTGGTGAGCAGGTCGCGTCAGAGGGTGATCTGGTCGAGTTCCACGCGCCGTCCCTCGGCGCTGGAGCGCAGGCCGGCCTCCGCCAGCTGAACACCCCGGGCGGCCGACAGCAGGTCGTAGCGGTGCTCACGTCCGGCGATGACGTCGCGCAGGAACTCCTCCCACTGCACCTTGAAGCCGTTGTCCAGATCGGCGTTGGCAGGCACCGGCAGCCACTGGTCGCGGAACGGTTCGGTCACCGGCAGGTCCGGGTTCCACACCGGCTTGGGGGTGTGCGCGCGCTGCTGGGCCACGCACTTGCGCAGTCCGGCCACGGCCGAGCCGTGGGTGCCGTCGACCTGGAACTCCACCAGTTCGTCCCGGTACACCCGCACCGCCCAGGAGGAGTTGATCTGGGCCACGATCGGATCACCCTGCGGGGAGGTGACCTCGAAGATCCCGTAGGCGGCGTCGTCGGCCGTGGCGGGGTACTCCTTGCCCTGCTCGTCCCACCGGGTGGGGATGTGGGTGATGGTCTTGGCGGTCACCGCGTCCACCGTGCCGAGGATGCCCTCCAACACGTAGTTCCAGTGGCAGAACATGTCCACGGTGATGCCGCCGCCGTCCTCGCTGCGGTAGTTCCAACTGGGCCGCTGGGCGGGCTGGTGGTCGCCCTCGAACACCCAGTACCCGAACTCGCCGCGCATGGACAGGATGCGCCCGAAGAACCCTTCCTCGACCAGCCGGCGCAGTTTCACCAGGCCGGGCAGGTAGAGCTTGTCGTGCACCACGCCGGCGGTGACGCCGGTGGTGTTGCGCACCCGGGCCAGTTCGATGGCCTCCTCGAGGGTCTCGGCGGTGGGCTTCTCGGTGAAGATGTGCTTGCCCGCCTTCATCGCGGCGGTCAGGGCCGGGTAGCGGCGGGAGGTGACCTGGGCGTCGAAGTAGATATCGATGCTGGGGTCGTCGATGACGGCGTCGACGTCGGTGGTGTAGTGCTCCACGTCGTGCTCCCGGGCGATCTCGGCCAGGGCGTACTCGCGGCGTCCCACCAGGATCGGCTCCACCTGCACCTTGGTGCCATCGGGCAGCTCCACGCCTCCGGCCTCCCGGATCGGCAGGATCGAGCGCAGCAGGTGCTGGCGATAGCCCATGCGGCCGGTGATGCCGTTCATGGCGATACGCAACGTACGAGTACTCATCAGGTCCCTCTCCCAGGTCGACGGCGCGCTTCGCTCGACTGCGGCCACAGGCCTAGCGGAATGCGCTTTCCGGGTGAGCGTACGCAACGGCGGCAAGTAGCGTCAAGGCGGCG
>CALKWS010000160.1 GCA_938004115.1 uncultured Ruaniaceae bacterium | reverse complement strand
GGAGGCACGGGCATCTGGTAGCCGAGCCGGGCCAGTTCATCGACCGCCTGGTGCAGCACCAGGAAGGACGCGGGGGTGAAGCCGCGCCGGCGCCAGGCCAGCACCGCCTGCTCCCAGTGCGCGGGCATGACCAGGTCCCCGCCCAGGGTCTGCTGCGCCATGTAACCCAGCGCGACGTTGGCCATGTGCCGCCCGGGCAGGTCTGCCGGCCGGTGCTGGAGCAAGGCGAGTTTCCACTGCAACCGCTCGGCCTCGGGCAGTTTTGCGAGTAAAGACATGACGGACCGCCTTTCGTGGTCCCGGCGTCAATGCGCCGGATCTGACTTGCCGCTGCCGGTTGGCAGGGGCCGGTTCTTACCCCGGGGCACCCCGCTCAGGAACGAGGGTTGCCGTGCGGCTAGCCGGGTACTTCACGCCGCCACTCTGGAACCTGGCTCGAGGCTAGCAGCGCCCGCCCACGCCCGGCGCGGACGGTGCGACTCGCCCGCCACGCCCGGGCGCGGGCCGTACCTCACACCTCGCGCCCGGGCCTCACCTCCGCGCGTGCCGGCCCCAGGCGGCTGTGGTGGACTGGCGCCATGCCCGTGACGATCGAGCGGCACACCCCGCTGCCGCCCGCCGAGGCGTGGGCGGCGATCACCGACTTCCCCGCACACGGTGCACTGATGCCCGGCACCCGCGTGCTGACCGATCCCGAATCGGCGGACGGGCCCGGCACGAGCTGGCGGTTCCTGGCGCGCACCACCCTGGGGCCGCTCACCCTCGATGACCCGATGGTCATCACCCGCTGGAACCCGCCGGAGGCCGGCTCGGTGGGGATGTTCCGGGTGGACAAGGTGGGGCCGATACTCGCCGGGTGGACCGTCGTCCGGGTGCACCCGGCTCCCTCGGGCAGCACGGTGGTGTGGACGCAGCATCTGCGGCCCCGGGTATGGCTCCCTCCGCCCGGCGAGACGGTCGCTGATCTGGTTGCCCGTGTCCTGTACGGACGGGCGATCGATGTGCTGCTGGCCCGGCAGATCGCGCGCAGGGACGCCACACCCGCCTAGCCGACGCAACGCCGCCACCCGGGGCGGGAGGAACCTGCTCCGATGCACCGCGCAAGCGTGGATCCTGTCCACCCGGAGGTGGACGTCACGCCCGCCCACAGGCGCAGATCACGCCCCACCCTGGGATGACGCGACCGGGCCCAGGAGCCACCGACGGGCCGATGTGGCCCGCCCGTTCTCCCGGCACGCTGGCAGCATGCCCACTCTCAGCGCACACGCCCTGACCAAGACCTACGGCCACCCGCCGGCGCTGACCACCGCGCTGGCCGGGGTGGACCTGAGCATCCAGCCCGGCGAGTCGATCGCGATCATGGGCCCCTCCGGTTCGGGAAAGACCACGCTGCTGCACTGCCTGGCCGGGCTGATCCGGCCCACCAGCGGCCACGTGCTGTGGGCGGGCCAGGACCTTGCCGCGATGTCGGACGCCGGGCGCACGAAATTGCGCCGCACCGACTTCGGTTTCGTGTTCCAGTCCGGGCAGCTGCTACCCGAACTTCCGTCGCAGGAGAACGTCGCCCTGCCGCTGCTCCTGGCCGGGCACGACCGGCAGCTGAGCCTGACCCGGGCCCGCCAGTGGCTCGGCTACCTCGGACTGGCCGGTTTGGAAGAACGCCGGCCCGGGGAACTCTCCGGTGGCCAGGCCCAGCGGGTGGCGATCGCCCGGGCACTGGTCACCGCACCCGGGGTGATCTTCGCCGACGAACCCACCGGGGCGTTGGACCAGCAGACCGGCCATGAGGTGCTCGGCGTGCTCACCCACGCCGCACAGCAGACCGGAGCGGCGCTGGTGGTGGTGACCCACGACCCCGCGGTGGCGGCATGGTGCACCCGAACCGTGCACATGCGCGATGGCGCACTGCGGCCCGCGCAGGCGGCACCGGGCCGGGACGGGACGCGTGCGCCCGAGACAGCGGCCACGGACGCGGCCCCGTACGCAAGCCCGGGCGCAACTGCGGACGCAACCTCGTCCACGGCGACCGCAGAGGGGTCCGGCCGATGATCCCCTCCCCCGCGCCCACCACGTCCATCACGGAGCCGCCGAGCACACCCGCCGCCGGGCCGATCCGCACCGTGCTCCGGCTGTGGCTGCTGCTGCGTCGGCGCGATGCCGGACGCTCGGATCCCCAGCGGCTCACCGGGGTACTGGCGGTGTTCGCGTTCGCCGTGTGCACGGGGGTGTTGCTGCTGGTGCTGGGCGGCTTCGGCGCGTTCCAGGCCCGCGCGGCGGCACCGGCGTCCTCACCCGATGCCGGCTTCTACCTGCTGCTGGCGGGGATCGCCTCCGGATTGCTGGTGGTGCCCCTGGCCACCCTCGGGGGCGCGGCCGCACGGCTGGCGGTGGCACGGCGCGACGAGCGGCTCGCGGCGTTGCGACTGGCCGGGGCCACCGCGGGGCAGGTGGCGGTGCTGACCGTCCTGGAGGCCACGCTGCAAGCCCTGGCCGGAGCGCTGCTGGGGGCCGCCGGGGTGTTCGCCCTGATCCCGTTGGTGCTCCCGGTGACCTTCCAGGGCCAGCCCTTCACCTACACCGACCTGGTGGCGCCCTGGTGGGTCTTCGCCCTGACCGTGGCCGGGGTGACCACGGTGTCGTTGGTCTCGGCGGCCGGGAGCCTGGCGAAAGTGGTGCTCACCCCGGTGGGTGTCGCCGCCCGGCACCGCCCCCGACCGCTGCACTGGACCCGCGTGCTGCCGATCGCGGCGATCGCGGTGGCCTTCGTGGTGCTGATCCAGACCGGGCGGGCCGGCATCGTGGTGCTGGCCGTGCTCGTGGCCGCCGGCTTGGCGATGGTGAACCTGCTCGGCCCCTGGGTGCTGGGGCTCCTGGGCCGGGTCGTCGCCACGCGTGCCCGTTCCGCGGCCACGCTGATTGCCGCCCGGCGGATCATCGATGACCCCAAGGGCGCGTGGCGCAGCGTGGGTGCCGTGGCGTTGTGTACGTTCATCGCCGGGCTGACCGCTGCCATCGCGATCACGGACCCCGGCGAACGTCCGGACGGCACCGTGGACCCGGTCTTCGCGGATCTGTCTGCTGGCGGCATGCTCACGCTGGTGATCGCGGGGGCGACGGCGGCGGTGTCCACCGGGGTGATGCAGGCCGGGCGGATCATCGACCAGCGCACGCAGTACCGGGCACTGCACGCGGCCGGCACGGAGTTGCGGGTCATTCATTCCGCCCGGTTGCGGCAGACGGCGATCCCGCTCATCGGCGCTGTCGCGACGGCCACCGCCGCGTCGATGCTGTTCATCCTGCCGGCCCTGGGGTTCGCGCTGCTCACGGCAGTGCCGGTGCTGGTGCAGTTCGGGCTGAGCGTGATCGGGGTATGTGCGCTGGTGCTGGGTGGTGCCCTGGCCGCCCGGCCGGTGGTGCGCACGGTCCTGGCCTGACCTGCGTCCGGCGCCCCGGTTCGCGCCCGGTCCAACCTCGAAGGCGATCAGGCCTGCACGGCATCGGCGGCGCTATCGGGTGCCGGCTGCAGGTCGCCGTCGGGACCCGGGCGCGGGCCGCCGTCGGAAACCGGGCGCGCTCCGCCGTCGGCGACCACGTAGTCCGGTGGACGCCAGGGGCCGGAGGTACCCGCCGCATACTCCTCCAGCGGCACCTCACCGGCGTCCCACGCCTCCAGCACCGGGGTGACGATGCGCCACAGTTCCTCGACCGCATCCCCGCGCACGGACAGCAGCGGATCGCCGTCCAGCACCCCGGCGAGCACCTCCCCGTAGGCCGGCAGGTCCCCGCCGCCGAAATCGGTGGACAGCACCACCCGGTCCAGGGTCCACGGGTCGCCGGAGCCGTTGACGTCGATCTCCAGGTTCAGGCAGTCCGGCCCGAGCCCCAACCGCAACCGGGCCGGCCGGGAGTGGCCCTGGAACCCGGTCGGCAGATGCGGCACGGGCTTGAAGGTCACGATCACCTCCTTGCGGGGCGACCCGATTCCCTTGCCCGACCGCAGCAGGAACGGCACCCCCTTCCAGCGCCAGGAATCGATGAAGCAGGTCATCTCCGCCAGCGTCTCGGTCTGCCGGCTAGGGTCCACCCCCGGCTCATCGACGTAGGCCGGCAGGTCCCGCTCCCCCACCCGCCCGGCGGCATACCGCGCCCGGCGGGAGTAGCGCCCCGGATCCCCGGCCCGGGTGGCGCGCAGCACCTCGGCGATCCGGTCACGCACGTCCCGCTGGCCCATCGTGGCCGGCGGGTCCATCGCCGTCAGGGCCAGCACCTGCAGCAGATGGCTCTGGATCATGTCGCGCAGCGCCCCGGCGGAGTCGTAGTAGCCGGCGCGGTCCTCCAGGCCGAGGTTCTCGTCGTAGATGATCTCCACCCGGTCGATGTGCGCGGCGCTCCACAGCGGTTCGAAGATGCGGTTGGCGAACCGCACGCCGAGCAGATTCAGCACGGTGGACTTGCCCAGGAAGTGATCGACGCGGTGCACATGGTCCTCGGGGACGATACGCCCGACCAACTCGTTGAGTTCGGCCGCCGACGGCCCGTCGGTGCCGAACGGTTTCTCCAGCACCATCCGGGTGCCGGCGGGGATGGTGCACTCGGTCAAGGCGTGGCAGGCCTGGACCGTCGCGGCCGGCGGCAGGGCGAAGTACAGCGCTACCGGGCCTTCGCTGACGTCCAGCAGTCGTTGCACCTGCTCGGGTTTGCTGACGTCGGTGGGGACGTAGATCGAGTCGCGTTCCAGCCTGCGCAGCGTTGGATCGCCCGGTTCCCCGGGCCCGGGAGCCACTCGTTCCCAGGGCGGTACCTCGATGCTGGGCGCCACCGCGAACGCCTCCACCAGCCGCTGGCGCCAGCGCTCGTTGTCCCAGTCCTCATACCCCGCACCCACCAGGTTCAGGTGCTCGGCGCGCCCGGTGGCCAGCAGCCGGCCGAGGCCGGGGAGCAGCAGGCGGCCGGCGAGGTCCCCGCTGGCCCCGAGAATGACCAGTGTGCGGATCTGCGGCGTGTCGGCATCCATAACCCCATGATGGCCGTTCGGGTGCTCACGCACGAGGCGGCGGCGCCTGTGGGCGCGGGCCCTTACAGTGCCGGTGTGGAGATCCTGGTCGCCTTGCGGGGGACGACGGCGTACCTTGCGCGGGTGCACCGCGCACCTGAGGCGCCGGGGAGGGCCGAGCGGGCCGGTACCGCGGAGGTTCTCGACGGCGAAGGGTCACCCCGCGTTGCACAGGTGCCCGACGACGAAGGACCACCCGGCGCTGCGCAGGTGCCCGACGACGAAGGACCACCCGACGTTCCACAGGTGCCCGACGGCACCGTCGCACTCGACGTGGCCGATCTGGCCGGTTGGGTGCGCCGGCTGGAGGCCGAGCATGCGGCGACTCCGCCGCGCTTCGTCTGGGCGAGCACCCGGCAGGTGGCCGAGGTGCTGCTGCCTGCCGGTGTCCACGTGCGCCGATGCCTGGACCTGGGCCTGTGCCACGCGATCCTGCGCCGCACGCCCGCGGGCAGGGAGCGGGCCGACTGGGCATGGGACCATCCAGCGGCCGCGGATCCGATGCACGGGCCCGGGGCCGTGCAGCAACCGACCGACGCCCTCTTCGACGACGTCAGCGGTGCCGCCCTCGAACCGGACGCGGGCCCGGACCTGAGCGCGGTGTACGCCGAGTGGCTGCGCCAGCAGGAGGTGATCGACGCCCAGGCCGAGCCGGCGAGGATGCGGTTGCTGCTCGCCGCCGAGTCCGCCGGGGCGCTGATCGCCGCCGAGATGCGTCATCACGGGCTGCCCTGGGACATAGACGTCCACGACCGGCTGCTGACCGAGATGCTCGGACCGCGACCCCGGCCCGGGGAGCGGCCGGAGAAGCTCCACCGGCTGGCCGAGCAGATCCGTGCCCACCTGAACGCCCCGCTGCTCAACCCCGACTCCCCCGCCGACCTGCTGCGCACGCTGCGCGCCCAGGGGTTGCCGGTAAGCACCACGCGCAAGTGGGAACTGGCCAAGGTGGACCATCCGGTGGTGGCCCCGTTGCTGGAGTACAAGAAACTGGCCCGACTGCTCAGCGCCTACGGCTGGGCGTGGTTGGACGAGTGGGTCACGCCGGCCGACCGCTCCGGCCGGCCCGGCCCGGCGCAGCGGCGCGGCCGGTTCCGCCCGCAGTACGTTCCCGGAGGCGTGGTCACCGGCCGGTGGGCCACCAGCGGGGGCGGGGCGCTGCAACTGCCCAAGCAGGTGCGCGCCGCGGTGCGCGCCGAGCCCGGGTGGCAGCTGGTGGTGGCCGACGCCGCCCAGATCGAACCGCGGGTGCTGGCGGCGATGGCCGGCGATGAGGCGCTGGCCCGCGCGGGCCGGGGCGGAGACCTGTACCAGGGGCTGGTGGACGCCGGGGTGGTGCCCACCCGGGATGCGGCGAAGGTGGCCATGCTCGGCGCGCTGTACGGGGGCACCAGCGGGGACTCCGGGACGCTGATGCCCCGGCTGCGCCGGGCGTACCCGCAGGCGATCGACATCGTCGAACGGGCCGCGCTGGATGGCGAACGCGGCCGCCAGGTGCGCACCTGGCTGGGACGAACCAGTCCCCTGCCGTCCCAGGCGTGGGTGGCGGAGCAACGTGCCGCGGGGCAGGTGGGAGCGGAGGCCGGTGCCCAGCGTCGCGCCCGGGCACGGTCCCGGGAGTGGGGCCGGTTCACGCGCAACTTCGTGGTGCAGGGCACGGCCGCGGAGTGGGCGCTGTGCTGGCTGGCCGAACTACGCCGCCGGTTATACGCCGTGGACGACCGGGCCCATCTGGTGTTCTTCCTGCACGATGAGGTGATCGTGCACTGCCCCGCACCGACGGCGAACCGGGCCGCCGCCGTGGTGCAGGAGGCGGCAGCAGCGGCCGGCACGCTGCTGTTCGGCCACACCGCGGTCGACTTTCCGGTGCGGGCGTCGGTCGTGGAGAACTACGCCGAAGCCGGCTGACCCAGTACCCGCGAGGGGGACTTCATCGGGCGTTTCAGGCCTGCGGCGCCCGGTAAGGTCCCCCTCGGCACCAGGCAGAGTCCCCCTCGGCGCCGTGACGCCCGGGAAACGTCCCCCTCGGCACCAGGCAGAGTCCCCTTCGGCACCGTGACGCCCCCTGGGCAGGGTGGCGCCGCGGAGTCGGCTCCTCAGGCCAGTCGGTGCAACCAGCCGTAGGTGTCCTCGCTGCGCCCGTACTGCAGGTCGGTCAGGGTGGTGTACAACCACGAGGTGACCGGACCGGCCTCACCGGTGCCGATGCGCAGGTCCAGGTCGGTGCCCTTGAACTGGCCGATCGGGGTGACCACCGCCGCAGTACCGCAGGCGAAGACCTCGGTGATCTGCCCGGCCCTGATCTGCTCGGCGATCTCCGCGAACGGCAACGCACGCTCGTGCACCGTGCGACCGTCGTCGGCCAGCAGTTGCAGGATGGACGAGCGGGTGACGCCGTCGAGGATCGTGTCGGTCAGCGCCGGGGTGTGCACGTCGCCGTCGGCGTCGACGAAGAACACGTTCATCCCGCCCAGTTCCTCCAGCAACGTGCCGGTGGCGGCGTCGAGGAAGCACACCTGGGAGCATCCGTGCTCGGCGGCCTGCTGCTGGGGCAGCAGCGAGGCGGCGTAGTTGCCGCCGCACTTGGCGTTCCCGGTACCCCCGGGTCCGGCGCGGTGGAAGTCGGTGGTGACCCAGATCGACACCGGGTTGAACCCGGAGGTGAAGTACGGCCCGGATGGGGAGGCGATCACCAGGTACTCCACCCGGTGCGCCGGGCGCACGCCGAGGAACGCCTCGGAGGCGAACATGAACGGCCGCAGGTACAACGAGGAGCCCGGGGAGTCCGGCACCCACTCGGTGTCGGTGCGCACCAAGGCCTCGATCGACCCGAGGAAGTCGGCCTCGCTCAATTCCGGCAGCGCCAGCCGGCGGGCACTAGCGGCGAACCGGGCCGCGTTGGCCCGGGGCCGGAACGTCCACACCGACCCGTCGGCGTGCCGGTAGGCCTTCATCCCCTCGAAGATCTCCTGGGCGTAGTGCAGCACCGCCGCGGAGGGATCCAGGCTCAGCGGCCCGTAAGCCTCCACCCGGTGGTCATGCCAGCCTTCCTCGGCGGTCCACACCGCGCGTGCCATGTGGTCGGTGAAGACCTTGCCGAAACTCAGTTGCGCCAACGCCTGCTGGCGTTCCTCCAGGGTGCGTGGGTGGGAGGTCGGACGCACGTCGAACCGCGCTGCCGTGGTGTCGGTACTCATCATGCCCCTTCGCCGTACTGTTGGGCTCACGGTACAACTCCTGGCCCCGGTAGCACAGCGGTTGTTCTCAGTCGCTGACCCGGGCCGCGAGCGCGTCACCGATCTGCGCGGTGCTGCGCGCGCCGTCGCGTTCGGCGATGTCGGCGGCCACGGCCCGTTCGATCCTGTCGGCCGCGTCGGTCAGGCCCAGGTGCTCGGCCAGGAGGGCCACCGAGAGCACCGCCGCGGTCGGGTCCGCCTTACCCTGCCCGGCGATGTCGGGTGCGGAGCCGTGCACCGGTTCGAACATGGACGGGTACTGCCCGGTGGGATTGATGTTGCCCGAGGCCGCCAGGCCGATGCCGCCGGCGATCGCCGCGGCCAGGTCGGTGACGATGTCCCCGAAGAGGTTGTCGGTGACGATCACGTCGAACCGGCCCGGATCGGTGGCCAGGAAGATGGTGGCGGCGTCCACGTGCAGGTAGTCCACCGACACCTCGGGGTACTCGGCGCCCACGGCCTCCACGGTGCGCCGCCACAGATGACCGGCGTGCACCAGGACGTTGTGCTTGTGCACCAGCGTCAGCTTCTTCCGGGGTCGGGCCTGGGCGCGTGCGAAGGCGTCCCGGACCACCCGCTCCACCCCGAAGGCGGTGTTCACGCTGACTTCGGTCGCGATCTCCTGGGGGGTGCCGGTGCGCACCGAGCCGCCGTTGCCCACGTAGGGTCCCTCGGTGCCTTCTCGTACGACGACGAAGTCCACCTCTCCCGGATCGGCCAGCGGGGAGGGGATGCCCGGGTAGATCTTCGCCGGGCGCAGGTTCACGTAATGGTCCAGTTCGAAGCGCAGCCGCAGCAGCAGGCCGCGCTCCAGCACGCCGCTGGGCACGCTCGGGTCACCGACAGCCCCGAGGAGGATCGCGTCGTGGGCCTTGATGGTCTCCAGGTCCGCATCGGTGAGGGTCTCACCGGTGCGGTGGTACCGGCCGGCGCCCAGGTCGAGTTCGGTGGCCTCGATGCTGACGTCGCTTCCCTGCAGCGCGGCGTCCAGGACCTTACGTGCTTCGGCGGTGACATCCTGGCCGATGCCATCCCCGGCGATGACGGCGAGTTTGATGGTGCGTGACATGCGATCACCGTACCTCACTCATCCCACGTATCGGATGGTCAGTCTCACCCTTTGATCAGCGTTCGGCGGCGACCGGAGCCGCCCTGGACCCCTGGAGCGGCCGTCGAGGGGCGGTCCCGTGACCCCTCCGGGGGCAACGGCAGGTCTATATCAGGCCGAACGCGGTGGGTAACATCAGGCCGAGCGCGGTGGGCCTACATCAGACCGAGGGCGGTGGGCAGCCAGACCGAGAGCGCCGGGATGAACACCACCAGCAGCAGGGCGAGGAGGATGACGCCCAGGAACTTCCACAACTGCCCGATCACCGGTTCGATCGGTAGCCGGGCGACTCAGGAGCCGAGGAACAGGACGTTGCCGATCGGCGGGGTGACCACGCCCACTGCCTGGGCCCCGAGGGTCTCGTTCGGGAAGACCTCGATGCGCACCTCCTCGCTGTGTTGCTCCATGTACGTGGCCCAGTTGTCCAGCGCGATGAAGGAGGGGTGGTTCTCGGCCTGGTTCAGCGACAGCCGCAAGGTGGTGTACCCGTCACCGCTGTCCATGGGTGCACAGCCGGCCAGCAGGAGTCCGGCAGCCACCGCCATCGTCAGCCCGACCTTCCGGTGCCGGTGCCTCATCCGTCTCCGTACCTCCTGCGGTCGTGGGGCTGCGCCCGCGATGTGCCTGCGGGCGGGGTGCCTCCCAGGTTAAGTTACCCGGTCTGAGTCCGCTGAGCCGTTGGTCCCAGGCGGCCGGTCAGGCCGGCGCACGCTCCCTGGACCGCTTGCGCCGGCGGGGATAGAGCAGTTCCAGGCGCTCCACCACCACCGGGCCGGCGGCATGGGGCAGCTGCGGGTGCGACGGCGGTGTGCTCACCTCTGCGGTGCGCACCAACGCTCGCGGCGCGCCGTCACCGTCCAGCACGATGCCCAGGTCGCCCACCTGCGCCGGGGCCTGACCGGCGTCGTCCAGGTCGGACATCGCGAACACCTGGGTGAGGGTGCCGGCCGTCAGCAGTTCCTCCACGTCCCGGGAGGCCTGCGCCGGGTCCGCGGAGGTGGACCACACCGGTGGGGGCACGGTGTCCTGCACGTTCTGCCCGATCACGGCTTCCAGCCGGTTCAGTTTGCCCTCGATGCGGGCCTGCACCCAGAAACGTTCCACGGCGGCCTGCGACGTCATTCCCCCATCATGCCGCAGGCGCGGGGTGAGTCGGTGCGCCGCACCCGCTCGGGCCAGCACACCGCTCAGGCCGACGCACCGCTCAGGCCAGCACACCGCTCACGCCAGCACACCGGTCAGACGCAGGATGAGCACCACCACCAGAACCGGGCCGCTGAGCACCGCGAGGTACACCTGCGCGAGCACGATCGTGCCGCTGACCATGACCGCCGGGGGGATGAACAACCGTGCCCGCGGATAGTCCTCCAGTTTGTCGACCAGGTGATCGGGCAACCGCACCAGGGACCACGCGGCGCGCAGTCGACGCAGGAGCAGCACCCCGCCCCGGGCGGCGACCTTGCGCATCAGGTCCAGCACCTCGTCGGTGACCACGGCGATCGACATCAGGGTCCGGAACTCCGCGGCGAGCGCCTCTCGTTCCCGGGCCGCGCGAAGGTATCCCCGCCTGCGGAGCACGAACAGGACCTCGATGACCACCGCGACCACCAGCAGGGCACCGACGATGACCAGCGCCGCGAGATCGGTCAGGCTGAGCAGCACCACGACCAGCCCGATGATCGGGATCACCGGCGCCAGCGCCAGCAGCAACGTCGGCAGGCGAAGGAGCCTCAGGGCCACACCGAGCGCCGTCGCGGTGCTCTGCGCCAGGGCCGCCCGGCGATCGGACTCCGCAGCGCTCGTCGCCGGGGACTCGTTCGTGGCTGGGGACTGGTCCGTCACCGGGAACTCGTCCGTTGTCGGGGACTGGTCCGTCGCCGGGGACTGGTCCGTCGTCGCGGACTGGCTCGGTGGCGGTGCCTGGCTCATCGGCATGGGCTGATGCTACTCAGGGACTCGACAGCAGCCGGTACGGTCGGTCAGGCTAAGACCACAGATGCCGGACGATCTGCCCCGGCTGACCCGCCGCCTCGCCAAGGAGTGACCATGTCGCAGGAAGATCCCGGCGCACCACCGCCCGGCGGCGCAACGCCCGGTTCCGGCCCGGGGTGGCAACAATCCAACCAACCAGGCCCCGGCCAGGACTGGCAACAGCCGAACCAACCAGGCCCCGGCCCGGCCTGGCAGCAGCCGAACCAAACCGGCTCCCGCCCGGTCGACCAGGGCGCGGGCACCGATGACCGGACGCTGGCGGTGCTGGCACATCTGTCGCCCATCATCGCGCTGGTGCTCAGCGCCGGGCTGCTCAGCTGGCTCGGCCCGCTGCTGATCTACCTGCTGTTCCGGGACCGCAGCCACCTGGTGCGCAACGCCTCGGCCACCGCCTTCAACTTCCACATCACCGTGTGGCTGGCGATCATCGCCGGGTGGATCTGCGCGATCACCATCGTGTTGTTGCCGCTGGCGATCATCCTGTGGATCGCCGCCGTGGTGTGCCAACTGGTGTTCTCCATCCTCGGGGCCGTCCGCGCCAACCGCCGGGAGATCTACACCTACCCCTTCCAGGTGCCCATCCTGAAGTAACTGTGGCGACCCGCTCCTCCTGGCGGGCGACGCTGCCCGGTGCCGGCGTCGCCGTCGTGCTGGCCGTGCTGGCCTGGTGGACCGCTCCCCTGCTGCCCCTGCTCGGCGCACCGGTCCTGGGGGTGCTGCTCGGCCTGGCGGTGGCGATCGCGCGGACCAGACGCGCCGCGACCCGCCCCGACCCCCTGGCCCCCGGGCTCAAGTTCGCCTCCTCCCGCGTTCTGCAGATCGCGATCGTGCTGCTCGGTGCGCAACTGTCCCTGGCCCAGGTGGCCGACACCGGCGCCGCCGCCCTGTGGGTCCTGCTGGCGGTGATCGCCGCGGGACTGGCGGGCGCGGCCGTGCTGGGTCGGGCCCTGGGGGTGCAACGGGATCTGCGCACGCTCATCGGTGTGGGGACCGCTATCTGCGGGGCCTCGGCGATCGCGGCCGCCACCCCGGTGCTGCGGGCCGCGCCGGCGCGCGTCGCCTACGCGCTGTCCACGGTGTTCGCGTGCAACATCGCTGCGGTGCTGCTGTTCCCGGTCGCCGGCGAGCTGGTGGGGATGAGCCAGGAGACGTTCGGGATCTTCGCCGGCGCCGCGATCAACGACACCTCCTCGGTACTCGCCGCGGCCGCCGCGTTCGGTGAGGAGGCCACCGACGCCGCGGTGGTGGTCAAGCTCACCCGGACCCTGGGGCTGATCCCGGTCGTGGTGGTGCTGTCAGTGCTGGTGGCCCGCCGGGAGGAGGCCGACGACGGCGCAGGCACCCGGCCGGGCGTGTGGCGGTTGGTGCCGTGGTTCCTGGTCGGTTTCCTGGTGCTGGCCGCGGTCAACTCGCTGGGACTGATCCCGCAGGCGGCCCAGCAGCCGTTGGCCACGGTGGCCACGTTCTGCATCACCGTGGCGCTGTGCGCCGTGGGTGCCTCCACCGACCTGGCCGGGCTACGGCGCACCGGCCCGCGGCCGCTGGTGCTCGGCGTGGTGCTCTGGGCGCTGGTGAGCCTGGCGGCACTGGTCACCATGGCCGCCACCGGGCTGCTCGTGCTGCAGTAGTCGTTGCCCTGACACCCGGCGGGTGTAGCCGTT
>CALKWS010000159.1 GCA_938004115.1 uncultured Ruaniaceae bacterium | reverse complement strand
CCTGCGCCGGAGGGCATCACGCCGGCCAACATCGACGAGCACGACTGGCAGAACTGGACCTGGTTGGGCTGACCCGTGCGGTCGCCGCGCGCAGCACGCGCGCGGCGACCACCGGCACCACCGCGACTGGAAAGGACTCTGAAGATGGCTGTGTTGCTTCCCGAACCCAAGCACGTGACCACCCAGGAGGGGCGCACGGTCCCCTTCGAGGCACTCGACCTGGACCTGACCGCCACCGGCGAATTGACTCAGGACGAGATGCGCGAGATCGCGCAGATGCGGATGTGGAACGCGCCGGGCCTGCTGGCCCCAGAGGCGGACCGCAAGCTACCGGTGCGCGTGATCCCTTTCAGCGGTGACGTCGAGGTGGACAACCCGGACCTGTTCCATTCTCAGGGCTACATCCTCGAAGTCCACGACGACCACGCGGTGATCGAGTACGGGGAACGGCAGGGGTACGTCGCCGGGCTCACCTCGCTGAAGAACCTCATCCTGGCGAACCACCTCAGCGGGACCCCGGGTGCCTACCAGTTGGACCGCACCCGGATCGTCGACTACCCGGCCATCCCGGTTCGTGCGGTCTCCCCGACGTTCAGTTGGTACGCCGGCTACGGTCGGATCGGATTCGACATGCAGTTGTGGGGGTACGCCGAATGGGAGCGGTACCTGCAACAGTGCGTCGACCAGAAGATCAACCAACTGAACATGGTGATGTACGGCTACTGGCCGTTCGAGTTCGAGCAGTACCCCGAGACCACGTTCAAGGACATCCCGGTAGAGATCTGGAACGCCGAGAACGACCGCTGGCTCAAGATCGCCTACTCCCACCCTAACATCGAGGACAACTTCCTCGCCGACTTCATCCAGTTGGCGCACAAGTTGGGCGTGTCGATCTTCGCCTACGTGGGGTTGAACTCTTACAACGGCGGTTACACGATCGCGCACCCGGAGAAGCGGATGACGCCGCCGGCCGATTCGGGCTTCCTGAACGACTTCGACTCGGTCTGCCTGTCCGACCAGGAGAACGTCGATTACATCCTGGCCTCGATGCGCAAGATCGCCGAACTGGGCTTCGACGGCTTCAGCCTGGAGGAGAGCGAGGAGGGCTTCTGGTTCTGCGAGTGCGCCGCCTGCACCGCACGGTGGCACGCGAACGCCAACTCCCCGGGTGAGGCCAAGCACGCGGCGAACATGTGGCTGCTGAATCAGATCTACGACACCGTCCGCGCGGTGCGCAGCGATGCGGTGATCGGGATCCGCGCCTTCCGCCAGCCGCCTCTGATCAAGGACCCCGAGTGGCTCGCGCAGACCGTGGCCTCCATCCCGGAGGACATCGTGTTGTTCTGGGCCCCGGCGCTGTACGTCCCCGAGAGCGAGTTCACCAAGTGGGTCGAGGCGTTCGGGAAGCACCGGATCTGGGGCCGGGACTCGGAGTCCAACTCGATCACCTCCACGATGGGCCGGCTCTACCGGGTCTTCACCTCCAACATCGTCCGGTACGAGGACGAGCCCAACGAGATGTCGATCGAACGTGACATCGAGCAGCACATCGGCAGCGTCGAGCACGATGTGCACGGCATCAACGGGTTCATGTTCGAGTGGTACGGGCTCTTCATGCATCAGTTCGCGCACGGCAACTACGGCTGGGGTTCGACGATGCCTCAGGAGGAGTTCTTCGAACAGGCCTGCGCGCTGCATTTCGGCCCTGAACTGGGTGCGCGCGTGCTGCACGTGCTCAAGTCGATCCTGACGATCCACGAGAGTCAGATCGAGTTGTACACCACTCCGTTCCCCTTCCAGGCCAACATCATCAACGACGGTGACAGACCTCAGATCCAGCAGGCGATCGAGGAACACCCGCGCCTGTTGGAGGAGATCCGTGCCATCCAGGACGAGGTCGCCGCGGAGCCGGTGCTGCGGCACTACCTGCCGCACTTCACCAAGATCGAGAACGCCCACCGCCGTAACCGGGTGATCTACGACCTGGTACTGGCCGCGATGGATTACGAGAACGAGACCGACCCGGTCCGCAAGGCCGCGCTGCTCGATGAGGTGGCACGCCACAACGAGCGTGACTTCGCCATCGCCAAGGAGATGTTCTTCGACCTCAACCCGGTGTCCCAGACGGGCGTGCGCAGTTGCATGATGCCCTACCACGAGATGAAGCGCCTGATCCACAACATCAAGCACCCCGATACACCTGATGACGACATCATCGTCTCCGGGATCGAGGCGCTCGGGTGGCTCTGGCTCCAGGACGACGAAGCGCGGAACGCCAAGGTATGAACCCATCACCGAGCGTTCTGCTCGAGGTCAGCAACTGCACCGTCCGATTTCCCGGCGTCGTAGCCGTGGACGACGTCAGCTTCAAGGTCCACGCAGGGGAGTGCCACGCCCTGGTGGGGGAGAACGGCGCCGGGAAGTCCAGCCTGATCAAGGCGATCATCGGGGAGAACCGGATGGCCGCCGGAGAAGTGGCTGTCGACGGCGTTCCGGTCCCTGCCGGTGCGAGCGTGCAGGAGATCCAGGATCGCGGTATCGCGGTGGTCCACCAGGAACTACAACTGGTGGAAGACCTGTCCGCCCTGGAGAACATCTTCCTCGGCCAACTGGCCTCCGCCGGCCCGTTCGTCCAGCGGGCGGCGCTGCGCCGGCGAGGAGAGGAACTGCTGGAGTTCCTCCAGGTCGACCTTGATCTCAACAAGCCCGTGCGCAGTCTGCGGACCTCAGAGAAGCAAGTGGTGCAACTGGCCCGGGCATTGGCTCGCGATGCCCGCGTCGTCATCTTCGACGAACTGACCGCCGTACTGCCCGAGCAGGAGACCAAGAACGTCTACCGCCTGGTCCGGCTGCTCAAGGAGCGAGGTTTGGGGGTGGTCTACATCTCCCACCGGCTCGATGAGATCTTCGAACTGTGCGACCGGTACACCGTGCTCACCGACGGCAAGCAGGTCGGTGCCGGAGACGTGGCCGACCTGACCAAACCCGAGTTGATCCAGATGATCGCAGGTAGGGAACTGACGAAGATCTACCCCACCATCGCACCGCACCAGGAGGAATTGCTGCTCGAGGTCGAAGGCCTGTCCTCACCGGTGTTCTCCGACGTCCACCTCACGTTGCGCCGAGGGGAGATCGTCGGGATCGCCGGACTGGTGGGGGCCGGCAAGACCGAACTGCTGCAATCCATCTACGGCGCGATGAAGACTGACGCCGGCACCATCCGGGTCCGGGGTCAGGAGGTGGCTATCCACTCTCCGCTCGACGCCATCCGGGTAGGCATGGGACTGGTTCCGGACGAACGTAAAGCCCTAGGCCTCAACATGCATGCCGACGTCCGACGCAATGCGACCGTGGCGTCCTTGAAGAAGTTCAAACGCGGTTTGTTCTTCATGGACGAGCGTAAGGAACGCGCGGCAGCATATGAAACCCTTGAACGTCTTGGCACTCGGTATCGCTCACTGTTCCAAGGTGTGCAGAAACTTTCGGGTGGAAACCAGCAGAAGGTTATTATCGGCCGCTGGCTTCTGGCTGATACCGACATATTCCTGATGGATGAACCAACCCGAGGAATTGACGTCGGTTCCAAATCAGAGATATATAGCCT
>CALKWS010000158.1 GCA_938004115.1 uncultured Ruaniaceae bacterium | reverse complement strand
GGCGATCGCGGACTCGCAGCCGGGCCTGGGCGCACAGCGCATCCGCCGTGCTGCGGTGCGGGCGAAACGTCACCCCGGTATCGACTACGACGCCGTGCCGGCCTCGCTCACCCACACCGCGGTGGAACCGGGCGATCCCGCCTACGGCCGGGTGAAGTCCACGTACATGCGCGGCGGCGCCCCCGGGCTGGTGCTGCGACCCGACACGGTCGAGCAGGTGGCCGACGCCGTCGGTTACGCCCGGCAGAACCCGCACCTGGACCTGGGGATCCGCAGCGGCGGTCACGGGTTGTCCGGCCGGTCCACCAACCACGGGGGCCTGGTGATCGATGTGGGCCGGCTCAACCAGGTGCAGGTACTGGATGAGCAGACCCGGCTGGTGCGCCTGGGCCCGGGAGCCCGCTGGCGGGACGTCGCCGGCGCTCTGCAGCCCCATGGGTGGGCGATCGGGTCCGGTGACTACGGCGGTGTGGGCGTGGGCGGACTCGTCACGGCCGGTGGCGTGGGGTTCCTCTCCCGTCACCACGGTCTGACGATCGACAACGTGCGGGCCGCCGAACTGGTGCTCGCCGACGGATCCGCGCTACGCGTCAGTACCGACGAGCACCCGGAGGTGTTCTGGGCGGTGCGGGGCGCGGGGGCGAACCTCGGGATCGTGACCGCCGTGGAGATCACCGCCTCGCCGGTCACCGAGGTGGGCTGGGCGCAGTTGGGTTTCCACGTGCCCGACGTCGCACGGTTCCTCACCGAGTTCGGCGCGGTGGCCACCAGCGCGCCCAGGCAGACCACCGCGTTCCTGATCATGGGACCGTCCCGCGGCGGCTCGGCCACCGCTCAGGTGATGGCGATGGTGGACAGCAACGACCCGGACGTGATCATCGACCAGTTGCAGCCGTTCGCGCAGATCCCCACCCTGATCCAGCAGCAGGTGGTGATCGCTCCCTATGCCGCGGTGATGACCATGTTCCCCGACCAGCCCCACCAGGGGCGCGGGGAGCCGGTCTCCCGCTCGGGTCTGCTCCGGGAGGTCACGGCGGACTTCGCGAGGGACGCCGCGGCGCTGTTGGACAGCGGCGCGATCCACTGGTTCCAGTTGCGCACGATGGGCGGTGCCATCGGCGACGTACACCCGGAGGCGACCGCGTTCGTGCACCGGGACGCCCAGATGCACGTGACCGCCATGGGCGCCAACGCCCAGCGGGTGGACCGCTGGTGGAATGCGGTGCGCCCGCACTTCCACGGCCTGTACCTCAGCTTCGAGACCGATCGCAGCCCGGAGCGCCTGGTGGAGGCGTTCGGGGAGAAGGGCCTGGCCCGGTTGCGTAGGTTGAAGCGCGAACTCGACCCCCATTCACTCTTCCGCGACAACTTCGCGGTCAGTCCGCAGGGCTCCGGCGAGAACGCAGCCGGCCCCCGCGGCTCCGCGGATGTCGCGCCGACCCTGCAAGGAGGGCCCCGTGCCTGACTACGGCCAGGACCTACTGTTCGGTACGTTCGTGACCCCGATGAACCACCCGCCCCACCATGCCGTGGAGCAGGCGGTCGTCGCCGACCGCGCGGGACTGGACCTGGTCACCTATCAGGACCACCCCTATCAGCCCCGGTTCCACGACACCTATGCGCTCCTGGGCTACGCCGCCGCGCGCACCGAGCGGGTGAAACTGGCGGCGAACGTGACCAACCTGCCGTTGCGGCCACCGGCCGTGCTCGCCCGCACGGTCGCCTCGCTGGACATCCTCAGCGGTGGCCGGGTGGAACTGGGTCTGGGCGCCGGCGGTTTCTGGGACGCGATCGAGGCGATGGGCGGGCCGCGGCGCAAGCCGGGGGAGTCGATCGAGGCGCTCGCGGAGGCGATGGAGATCATCCGCCGCCTCTGGGACACCGACGACCGCAGCCGCCTGGTGGTGGACGGTGAGCACTACCGGGTCGACGGCGCCAAACGCGGACCGGCGCCGGCCCACGACGTGGAGATCTGGGTCGGTGCGTACAAGCCCCGCATCCTGGGCCTGGTGGGCCGGGAGGCCGATGGCTGGGTGCCGTCGCTGGGGTACCTCAAGGGCGGGGCGGCCGAACTGGGGAAGATGAGCCGCATCGTCGACGACGCCGCCGCCGAGGCCGGGCGGGACCCCGGGCAGGTGCGACGACTGCTCAACATCAACGGCCGGTTCGCCACGCAGTCGTCCGGGTTCCTGCACGGGCCCCCGGACCAGTGGGCGGAGGAACTGGCCGGGCTGGCACTCGAGCACGGCACGAGCGGGTTCATCCTGGCCTCCGACGACGCGTCCGTCACGCAGACCTACGCCCACGAGGTCGCGCCGGCGGTGCGCGAGTTGGTCGCCGCCGAGCGGTGAGGGCCGCAGGCGGCCCGGGTGCGGGGTGTCCTGCGCCACGGGCCGCCGGTCAGAATGGTGGCGGGTCGGTGCCGCTCGAGGCGTCCTCGGCGGACTCGGTGGAGCCACTCGGTGGATCATCGGGCCCGGCCTCGGTCGCGTGGCCGCTTTCGGCCTCGGACCTGCTCTTCGCCTTGGCCTTGGCCTCGGCCTCCTCGGCCCACCGTTTTGCCATCGCCTTCAGGATCCCGTGTACGGACGGGCGAGGTGGCGCCGGCTCGCGGGCGGCGAGCCGTTCTCGGAGCGCTTCGATGGTGGTGGCCCGGGTGGCACACGTGCAGTGACCCGGTTGGTCGTGGCTGGGGTCGGTGCAGAGTAGTTCGGCCAGTTCCGCCTGGCTCACCACCGCGGGATCCAGGGGTGCGGGGCGGTTGAGGACCTCGGGTTGATCCGCGTGCTCGGCCATGATCGCGCGCAGGGCGCTCCGCAGGGTCGGTAGGTCGGTCGAGGGGTCGATCACCTCTGCCCGACGGGTGTAGCGGTAGCCCAGCGGGGAGATCCAGTGGGTGTCGCCGGCGTGGACACGGCGCACGCTCCACGTGCCTGCCGTCTTCAGTTGATGATGCCGCTGGCACAGGACGTGCAGGTTGCCCGCATGGGTCTGCGCCCACGCGGGCCGCGCGGGATCGAAGGGGGTGATGTGGTCGATCTGGCAGCGGCGGGCCGGTTGCCGGCAGGTGGGGAACCGGCAGGTGACGTCCCGCATGAGCACGTGTTCCCGTAGCGCTGCGCCGGGTTCGTAGGCGTCGGTGCTCAGGATGCCCAGGCCGGTGAGCGCGGCCACCGGGTCCGCCTCCGAGGCGAGGCGCAGCACCAGGCCGAACGGATCCGCGGGCCGGCACCCGGTTCGGGTGTTCGCGGCCCTGGGCGGGGGCAGCAGCGTGCCGCTGGCGGCATCCGTGCCCACCGTCGTGGTCGGCGTGCCGGGCGCGATGGTGGCCTCGGTGGCCTCGGTGGCCTCGGTGGCCTCGGTGGCCTCGGTGGTCTCGGCCGGAGCGGCGCCACTGCCGCCCTCGGGCGACCCGGCGTCCCCCCGTGACCCGGCCTCCGCGCGCGACCCCGCGCCGGCGTCCTCCCCGGCGTCCTCCCCGTCGTCCTCCCCGGTGTTCTTCGCCAGGTGTCGGACGATCTCCGCCGCGAGAGGCCCGTAGCCGGCGAGATAGCCGGGGGCGTCATCGTCGCCGTCGAGGGTGGACCGGGCGACGGTGATCACCAGATGCGGGCGTTTGCGTTGTTGAGTCGGCACCGGGGAGCCGTCGGGCGTCCTCCCGGTGGCCATCGCCTGGTGGATGAGGTCCATGAACGCATCGGCCCGGCGCGCCCCGACCGGGCGATCGTCATCCGGACCGTCCTTCGTCGCGAGCGCGTCCAGGGTGGTCATCGCCGCCACCGCATCGGGGGCCCGTAGGTAGAACGTCAGGAACGCCATCCCGTCATCGGCCGGAGTCAGGCTGACCGACCGGTTCGCGGCCGCCTCCTCGTGCCGTTCCTGGGCCAGGTCCGCATCGACCGCCAGGGCGGCGGCCCGGAGGCGGTGGCGCAGTTGCCCCACGGTGAGGTGCGGTGCCTCGGGCAACAGCGCGCGGTGGATCGCCCGGGCCTGGGCGGTGGGCAACGTCTTGGTGGCATCGAGGAAGGCGTCGGCCTTCTGCACGTCGATCTGGGCGCCCAGCAGCGCCAGGTGCACCTCCATGGCCTCATCCAGCGCGGCGGCACGGTTCAGGATCCGGTCGGCCGCCATGGTGGTGATCGTGTACCGGGCAGCCAGTTCCTCGCCCATGGCATCGGCGGGCCGGGCCTCCAGGAGCCGCTGCAGGACTTCCGCCTCGATACCGTCCAGGTTCGACCGGAGCCGCCGGGTACAGGCCGCCATCTCGAGCAGCACGCCGGGGTCGGTGGTATCGCTGCCGAGGTACTGCTTGAGCCGCCTGAACGTCCGGTGCTGCGGGTACACGCCGGCCAGGTCCCGCGCGGCCCGCCGCCGGGCCGCGCAGGAGGGGGTTCCCGGGGAGGAGGATCCCGGGTCCGGAGCGGCTGTGCTGGACATACCCCGACGCTAGCGGCCACCACTGACATCGATCAGAACGAACGTTCTATCCTTCTATCCCGAGGCGCCATGTCCCGATACTCGGCCCCCGGGGTGGGCAGGCCAGCCCGAACTTTCCATGGAACTGTCGATTCTCCGGCGCGCCACCCGACATCATGGTGACGGCATCCGCCGTCGACCAGAAGACGGCACCCGCCGTCGGA
>CALKWS010000157.1 GCA_938004115.1 uncultured Ruaniaceae bacterium | reverse complement strand
CCTCACCCCGATCCACCCGATCGGCACCACCAACCGCAAGGGCCGCAACAACACCCTCACCGCCGAGCCGGGCGATCCCGGCTCGCCGTACGCGATCGGCTCCCCGGACGGCGGGCACGACGCGATCCACCCCGAGCTCGGCACCTTCGAGGACTTCGACGCGTTCGTGGCCCGCGCACGGGAGCTGGGCATGGAGGTGGCCCTGGACCTGGCGCTGCAGGCCTCCCCCGACCACCCGTGGGTCCGCGACCACCCGGAGTGGTTCACCACCCGGGCGGACGGGTCGATCGCCTACGCCGAGAACCCGCCGAAGAAGTACCAGGACATCTACCCGCTGAACTTCGACAACGACTACCCCGGCATCTACGCCGCGGTCCGGGACGTGCTGCAGACGTGGATCGACCACGGGGTGACCGCCTTCCGGGTGGACAACCCGCACACCAAACCGGTGCGGTTCTGGGAGGAGATCCTGGCCGACGTCGGTGCGCGCCATCCGGAGGTGATCTTCCTGTCCGAGGCGTTCACCAAGCCGGCGATGATGCACGCCCTGGGCATGGTCGGGTTCCACCAGTCCTATACCTACTTCACCTGGCGGCACAGCAAGGACGAACTGGCCGAGTACTTCACCGAGGTGGCCCACGAGTCGTCCCACGTGATGCGGCCCAGTTTCTGGCCCACCACCCACGACATCCTCACCCCCTACATGCAGCAGGGCGGGGAGGCGGCGTTCGCGATCCGGGCGGTCCTGGCCGCCACCGGCTCGCCCACCTGGGGCATCTACTCCGGGTACGAACTGGTGGAGAACGTCGCCCGGCCCGGCGCCCAGGAGCAGATCGACAACGAGAAGTACGAGTTCAAGCCGAGGGACTGGGAGGCCGCCCGCACCGAGTACGGCATCACCGACCTGATCACCCGGCTGAACGCGATCCGCCGTCGTCATCCGGCGCTGCAGCAGTTGCGCAACCTCACCGTGCACCCCACCACCGATGAGGCCACGTTCTGCTTCTCCAAGCGGGTACGGGCCGAGCACTCCCCCACCGGGGCGGAGGACGTGGTGATCGTGGTGGTCAACCTCGACCCGTACACCTCCCGCAGCGCGCACCTGGACCTGGACCTGGCCGCGCTGGGATTGCCGCCGGACGCCACGTTCACCGCCCATGACGAACTCACCGGTGAGACGTACGCCTGGAACGCCCAGCCCTACGTGCACCTGAGCCCGTTCGGCCGGTGCGCGCACATCATCGAGGTCCGCCCGGTATGAAACGACCCGCACGCACCTTCACCATCCCCGCCCAGCCGCGCCCCGGGCTGGACGATGACCCGCAGTGGTACCAGACCGCGGTGTTCTACCAGGTGTTGTTGCGGGCCTACTCCGACTCCGACGCCTCCGGTAGCGGGGACCTGCGCGGGTTGATGGAGAACCTGGACTACCTGGCGTGGCTGGGCATCGACTGCCTGTGGATCCCGCCGTTCTATCCCTCCCCGCTGCGCGACGGCGGGTACGACGTGTCCGACTACACCGCAGTGGCCGGGGAGTACGGCACGATCGAGGACTTCACCGAGCTGGTGCAGGTGGCCCACTCCTACGGCATCCGGGTGATCGTCGACCTGGTGATGAACCACACCTCCGATGCCCACCCGTGGTTCCAGTCCTCCCGGTCCAACCCGGAGGGACCGTACGGCGACTTCTACGTCTGGTCCGATGACGACACCGGCTACCCCGATGCGCGGATCATCTTCGTGGACACCGAGACCTCCAACTGGACGTTCGACCCGGTGCGCCGCCAGTACTTCTGGCACCGGTTCTTCTCCCACCAGCCGGACCTGAACTTCGACAACCCCAAGGTGCGCGAGGCGATGCTGGACGTGGCCCGGTTCTGGTTGCGCACCGGAGTGGACGGGTTCCGCCTGGACGCCGTGCCCTACCTCTTCGAGGAGGAGGGCACCAACGGGGAGAACCTGCCGGCCACCCATGACTTCCTCGCCCAGGTGCGGGCGATGGTCGATGCGGAGTTCCCGGGCCGGATCCTGCTCGCCGAGGCCAACCAGTGGCCCCATGACGTGGTGGAGTACTTCGGCACCCCGGAGCAGCCGGAGTGTCATATGTGCTTCCACTTCCCGGTGATGCCCCGCATCTTCTACGCCCTGCGGGAGCAGAACGCCACCGCGATCCGGGAGATCCTGGCCGACACCCCGCAGATCCCGCCCGGGGCGCAGTGGGGCACGTTCCTGCGCAACCACGACGAACTCACCCTGGAGATGGTCTCCACCGAGGAGCGGGCGGCGATGTACGGCTGGTACGCCGAGGATCCGCGGATGCGCGCGAACGTGGGGATCCGGCGCCGGTTGGCGCCGCTGCTGGAGAACTCCCGGGCGGAGATCGAACTGGCCCACGCCCTGCTGCTGTCCCTGCCGGGTAGCCCGTGCCTGTACTACGGCGATGAGATCGGGATGGGGGACAACATCTGGCTGCCGGACCGGGACTCGGTGCGCACCCCGATGCAGTGGAACCCGGACCGCAACGCGGGCTTCTCCCGGGCCGACCCGGGCAAGCTGTACCTGCCCACGATCCAGTCGCTGACCAACCACTACGCAGCGGCGAACGTGGAGGCACAGCTCGCGATCCCCACCTCCTTGCTGCACTGGGTGCGCGGGATCCTGGAGGTGCGCCGGGCCCACCCGGTGTTCGGCAACGGGGACTACGTGCCGCTGGAGTGCGACAACGAGGCGGTCCTGGCGTTCCTGCGCCGCAACGACGACGAGACGTTGCTGTGCGTGCTGAACATGGCCAACACCCCCCGCTCGGCCACGATCCGGTTGCCCGGCCTCGCGGGCAAGGAGCTGGTGGACATCTTCAGCGGCACCCCCTTCCCCGCGATCGCCCCGGTCACCGTGGCCCCGATGATGGCCGACGGCGACGGGACGGCGGGTGCAGCGCCGGACTGGGTCCGGGATGCCCAGGCGTCCGGCTCAGCCGCCGGTGGGAGGGCTGACTCCGCCGGCGGCGGAGAGTCCTTCGCCGGCACCGAGAAGGGGCCGGCAGGTGAGGCCGGGGCTCCGGCGAGCATGGAGCCGGTCGGCGCCGGAGTGGGTGCCCACGCGGGGGGCTCGCACGCCTCCGCCCACGGCGAATCGGTGGTGCGCCACCACACCCCGGACTACGCGCGCACCGACGGGGAGCCGTGGCGGGAGACGACGCCGACCGAGCCGGTGTGGCCGGGCGAACCCGGCGGGCCCGACGGCCGCCTCACCCTGACGTTGGGCAGCCGGGACTTCTTCTGGCTGCAGGTCCAGGACGAGGGATGAGGCTGGGCCGCCGATGACTCGATCCCCGTCCGGCACCGGCGCCTCGCGGCCCGCCCTGTCGCCGCCGCTGGGCGACCTGCTGCCGTCGTGGCTCGCGCGGCAGCGCTGGTACGCCGGCAAGGGGCACACGCCGGCCCTGACCCGGGTGGGCGGGCTGCGCTGGGAGGATCCCGACGGCGAGGTAGGGATCGAGACGCATCTGGTGCAGGACTCCGCCGGGGACGGGCCGGTGCTGTACCACGTGCCGCTCACCTACCGGTCTGCCCCGTTGCCCGAGCACATCGCCGGCCGGCGGGCCCTGGTGGCCACGGCCGAGCACTCCGAGTTGGGGAAGCGGTGGATCTACGACGCCTGCTTCGACCCGGTCTACGTCCGGGCGCTGCTCGATACGCTCACCGGCGCCGGGCCGGTGCCCCGGCTCCACCTCGCCGCGGACGGTGAGCAGGACCCCGCGGCGGTGCGTGCCGAACCGGCCACCGGCGCCCGCGCGCTGCCGGTGCACACCAGCCGCGTGCTGCGCGGGGAACAGTCGAACACCTCGATCATCGTCAACGCCCCGTTGGACGAGCCCGGTACGGGCCGGACCGACGGGGCTGACGTGGCCGCCCCCGCGGCCGACCAGGTGATCATCAAGGTGTTCCGGGTGCTGCGCCCCGGCGCCAACCCCGATGTGCAGGTGCAGAGTGCCCTGGCGTCGGCCGGCAGCGAGTTGATCCCCCGGCCCGTCGGGGCGCTGTGGGCCTCGTGGCTCCCGGACTGCGGGGGGCATCTGGCGTTCGCCGCCGAGTTCCTCGCCGGTGCCGAGGACGGGTGGGAGCGGGCGCTGGAGGCGGCCGGCCGCGGCGCTGACTTCACCGCCGAGGCCCGCGCGCTGGGCCGCACCACCGCGCTGCTGCATCGCCAGTTGCGGGAGGCGTTCCCCCCGGGCGACGCGGAGAAGGGCCACGCGGATCAGGACCGCGCCGAAGGAGCCGCCACCGAGGGAGACCGGACCGACGGAGAGCACGCCGAGGCAGACCGCGCCGAGGCAGACGGCACGGAAGGAATCCACACCGAGGCAGACCACACCGAGGCAGACCGCACGGACCCGCAGAGCGTGCGCGCCCACCTGGTGGCCGACGTGCGCGCCCGGTTCGCCACCGCCGCCGCGGACGTGCCCGAACTCGCCGGGTACCGCGACGGTGTGGAGCGGGCGATCGAGGCCGCCCTGGCGCTGCCGCAGTGGCCACCGGTGCAGCGCGTGCACGGCGACTACCACCTGGGCCAGTTGCTGCACACACCCGACCGTGGCTGGGTGGTACTGGACTTCGAGGGCGAACCGCTGCGCCCGATCTCCGAGCGGATCGTGCCCACCTTCGCCCTACGCGACGTGGCCGGCATGCTGCGATCGTTCGATTACGCCGTCGGCTCCCTCACGCCCGAACCACGTTCGTGGGGCCGGCGCGCCCGGGCCGCGTTCCTGGACGGCTACGCCGAACAGAGCGGCACCGACGCGAGCGCCCACGAGCCGCTGCTGCGTCTGCTCGAACTGGACAAGGCCTGCTACGAGGCCAGTTACGAGGCCCGCAACCGTCCCGACTGGGTGCACATCCCGGTATCCGCCATCAGGTCCCTCATCGAGGAGTACACCGTGACCACCTCTGACCCCGTGATGCCCGACCCACCCGACCAACCCGCCGACGCCCCGGCCGGCAACCAGGCCCCCGCCGTCGACCCGGCTGGCAACCAGCCACCCGCTGTCGACCAGCCACCCGCCGTCGACCCGGCCACCGCCGGACCCGTCCCGGTGGACCCCGACACCCTGGCCCGCATCGCCCGCGGGGAGCACCACTCCCCCCACGACGTCCTCGGCGCCCACGTCTCCGGCGGGCTAGTCACGATCCGCACCCTGCGCCGGCTGGCGGAGCGTGTCCAGGTCCGCACCGCCGACCGCACCGTGGAGGCCCATCACGAACAGGACGGCATCTGGGTGGCCACGCTGCCCGGGGCGGAGGTTCCCGACTACCGGCTCGAGGTGACCTACGGCGGCGTCGGTTCCGTCGTCGATGATCCGTACCGGTTCTGGCCCACCCTGGGCGAGATGGACCTGCACCTGGTGGCCGAGGGGCGCCACGAACGGCTGTGGGAAGCGCTGGGGGCCCACGTGCGCACCTTCCCCTCGGAACTGGGCGAGGTGCGAGGCACGTCCTTCGCGGTCTGGGCACCCAACGCGCAGGCGGTGCGCGTGGTGGGGTCGTTCAACTCCTGGGACGGCGTCGGGCACGCGATGCGGGTGCTGGGCTCCACCGGGGTGTGGGAGTTGTTCGTGCCCGGGGTGGGCACGGACACCACCTACAAGTTCGAGATCCGCGGCCCGGACGGCACCTGGCGCACCAAGGCCGACCCCATGGCTCGCGCCACCGAGCACCCCCCGGCCACCGCCTCGGTGGTGACCGACTCGCAGTACACCTGGCAGGACTCGGCGTGGATGGAGCGGCGCGCCCGGCGCGATCCGCACACCGGCCCGATGAGCATCTACGAGGTGCACCTGGGGTCCTGGCGGCCCGGGCTGGGTTACCGGGACCTGGCCGAGCAGTTGGTGGAGTACGTCACCTGGATGGGCTTCACCCACGTGGAGTTCATGCCGGTGGCCGAGCATCCCTTCGGCGGGTCCTGGGGGTACCAGGTGACGTCGTACTACGCGCCCTCGTCCCGGTTCGGCAGCCCCGACGAGTTCCGCTACCTGGTGGACGCGCTGCACCAGGCAGGGGTGGGGGTGCTGGTGGACTGGGTACCGGCGCACTTCCCCAAGGACGACTTCGCGCTGGCCCGCTTCGACGGCACGCCGCTGTACGAGGATCCCGACCCGCTGCGCGGGGAGCAGATGGACTGGGGCACCTACGTGTTCAACTTCGGCCGCAACGAGGTGCGCAACTTCCTGGTGGCCAACGCGCTGTACTGGTTGCAGGAGTTCCACGTCGACGGGCTGCGGGTGGATGCGGTGGCCTCCATGCTGTACTTGGACTACTCCCGCAAACCCGGGCAGTGGCGGCCGAACGTGCGCGGCGGGCGGGAGAACCTGGAGGCGATCCAGTTCCTGCAGGAGACCAACGCGACGGCGTACCGCACCGCGCCGGGGATCGTGATGGTCGCCGAGGAGTCCACTGCGTGGCCGGGGGTCACCGCGCCTACCGACGTCGGCGGGCTGGGCTTCGGGCTGAAGTGGAACATGGGCTGGATGAACGACACGCTGCAGTATCTGTCCCAGGAGCCGATCAACCGGCGCTACCACCACGGTGAGCTGACGTTCTCCCTGGTGTACGCCTTCTCCGAGAGGTATGTCCTGCCGCTCAGCCACGACGAGGTGGTGCACGGCAAGGGGTCGTTGCTGCGCAAGATGCCCGGGGACCGTTGGCAGCAGTTGGCCGGGGTGCGGGCGTTGCTGGCGTACCAGTGGTCCCATCCGGGCAAGAAACTGCTGTTCATGGGGCAGGAGTTCGCCCAGGAAGCCGAGTGGTCCGAGGCCGCTGGGCTGGACTGGGCACAGGGTGACAGTCCGGAGCACTCCGGGGTGCGCCTGGCGCTGCGCCGGTTGAACGAGGTGTATCGCCAGCATCCGGCGCTGTGGGCCGAGGACTTCAGCCACGCCGGGTTCGAGTGGCTGGAGGCCAACGACGGCGACCACAACGTGATCGCCTACCTGCGGAAGGCGGGCAACGGCGTGCGCGGCGGGCACGACGACGAGCACCTGGCGGCCGAATCAACCGCCGCGGCCGGACCCGGAGCAGGCGATACCGACGCCGCGGCCGGCACAGACGCTGCCGGCGGCACCGACGCAGCGGCCGCACCCGAGGCAGGCGGTACCGACGCTGCGGCCGGTACGGACGCGACCGGCGCGGACACTGCAGCCGGCACGGGTCACGCCGACACCGATCGCGGGTCGGACGTCATGGCCGTCATCGTCAACTTTGCCGGGGTCCCGCACGAGGAGTATCGCGTCGGCCTGCCCCACGGTGGCGCCTGGGATGAGATCTTCAACTCCGACGCCACCGAATACGGCGGCTCGGGCGTGGGGAACCTCGGACGAGTCCAGGCCGAGCAGGTGCCGTGGCGCGGACACCCGTACTCGGTGAGCCTGAGGGTGCCGCCTCTCGGAGCGGTGTACCTCACCCCCGCGCGCGAGTAGGGCCGGCGTCACCTCAGCGCCTTCGCCTGCCGAGCGCCTCACCTCAGCGCCCGCGCGCGGCCCGGCGCCCGTCCGT
>CALKWS010000156.1 GCA_938004115.1 uncultured Ruaniaceae bacterium | reverse complement strand
CCCCAGGGAACCCACCGATGAGGGGCGCACCGGCGAACGTGCCGATCGGCACCGCGGGGGAGGAGGAGTACAACCTGGACCGCACCCGGTCCAAGGCGGTCCGCCGTCGCTCGCTACGACTGCTCAAGGACCTGCTGCGCCCGATGTGGGGCCTGTTCGCCCTCACCGTGGCGGTAGTGGTCGTGGCCCAGGCGGCCCGGGTGGCCGGCCCGGCGCTGGTGGCCATGGCCATCGACCACGGCATCCCCGCAGCACGGGAGGGCAACTGGCTGATCCCGGCGGTGATCGGCAGCGCCTACGTGCTCACCGCGATCGTGGCCGGGGTATGTACCGCGGCGTTCATCCGCCTGGCGGCCAAGGTGTCCCAAGCGGTGCTGCTGGACCTGCGCCAACGGGTGTTCCGCCACACCCAACGGCTCAGCCTGGAGTTCCACGAGAACTACACCTCCGGGCGGATCATCGCCCGGCAGACCTCCGACCTGGACGCGTTGAAGCAGTTGCTGGACTCCGGGATCGTGTCCCTGGCCCAGGGCTTCCTGTTCATGACGTTCACCGCGGTGTCCCTGTTCCTGCTGGACTGGCGCTCGGGGCTGGTGCTGGCGGTGGCGATCGGGCCGGTGTGGGCGGTCACGCGGTGGTTCCAGCTGCGTTCCCAGGTGCTGTACCGCCAGCAACGGGTGGCCTCCGCCCGGCTGATCGTGAACTTCGTGGAGAACATGACCGGCATCCGCGCGGTCCAGGCCTTCCGCCGGGAGCGGGCGAACAACCGCACCTACGGTGACCTCACCGAGGCGTACCGGGAGAACACCGCCCGCACGATGGGCCTGAACGGGATCTACGACCCGGCGCTGAAACTGATCGGCAATCTCACCGTTGCCACCGCACTGGCCATCGGCGGCTTCCGCGTGCTGGATGGGTCGATGGAGGTGGGCGTGCTGGTGGCCACCCTGCTGTACACCAACCGGTTCTTCCAGCCGATCACCCGGATGGCGATGTTCTACAACTCCTTCCAGTCCGCCGCGGCCGCGCTGGAGAAGATCTCCGGGTTGCTGGAGGAGGTGCCCACGGTGCGCCAGGACCCCGACCCGGT
>CALKWS010000155.1 GCA_938004115.1 uncultured Ruaniaceae bacterium | reverse complement strand
CCTGTATGCGACCGGTGACTTCGAGGCGTGGGACGAACTAACGACCGATGAATGCAATTTCTGTGCGGGCGTGAGGGAACGTGTTCGCTCGCTGTATCACGAGGGCGGACATGGCGTTACCTACGAACCTTCCGTGGAATCTGTAGCCGGGCAAATATGGGACTCCTCGCCGGGGGACTTCTCGGTGGCCGTCGTTCTGCCTTCACCCGCGCTCGAAATCGTTGATGCATCTGGAGCGATAACAGACGCATACGAAGAAGTTCTGACCAGAGTTTGGGTGCTCGTGGAGCGACGGGCGGGACATTGGTTCGTCGTCGGCGTCGATGCGGAGGAACTCTGATGTGGACGCGGGTGGGCGCCATGGCCGTGTCTGCCGTGCTTGCCCTCGCGACTCCTAGTGATTCGGAGGAGAGCCCATCCGTAGGTGGTGCCTGGGGATCTGACGCCGAGAACTACGGCGACACCGCCATCATCGAAGGAACCACCGGGTCCACGGACGGGCAAGCGAACTCACCAAGATCCAACCCGCGAGTCGTCGATACGGGAACGCCTGCCACTCTCCCGCTTCCTCCCGCTGCGGCGCCGGTGCCGTTGCAGCGGGTGGATCCGCGGTTGGGGTTTGAGGTTCCGGATTGTCGGCCGGATGAGACGGTGGTGTCGGCGGATTGGACGTGTTGGAGTCCGCAGGCGCAGCAGTTTTTCATCGTTCCGCCGGGCAGTGACGATGCCGACGACGAGGAAACCGACGATAACGAGGCTCCGGGTGTCTCGTTGGGTGATCTGGCGGGTGCGGTGCGGGAGTTCACGCGCGTGCAGATCTCGCCTGCTCCGGTGATCGTGCAGCCAGATCAGGATTGGCACTTGGTGAACCTGCCCGTGGTCGTGCGCACCGAGCCACAGGGACAATCCTTCGACGCCCAGTTGCTGGGTTTGCCGGTCGAGATCCGCGCCGAGCCGGTGTCCTACTCCTGGGACTTCGGTGACGGCTCGGAAGTCTTGAACACGACGGACCCGGGCGGTGTGTATCCGGACCATTCGCTGGAGCACACGTACACCGGTGCGGGGGAGTACCAGATCACGTTGTTCACCTACTGGTCCGGCTCGTTCCGCGTAGGGGGTGGGCCGTGGATCGACATTGACGGTCTGGGTGTCACCGCTGCGGTCTCGCCGGTGTTGAGCGTGGAGGAACGCACCACCCGCCTCACCGGATAACGCAGCATGGCAGCGCGGTGCGGCTGGCGCAGCGGTGCGCACGCGGCACGGCTGAATCAGCAGGACTAACGCAGCACTCCGACCCGCCGTCTGCGCCAGTACCGCCACAGTTGCGACCCGAGCACCAACCCGATCGCCAGGATGAACATCGCGGACCCGATCACGTTCGCCTCGGCGGGTATTCCGCGCTGGGCGGCCACATAGATGAACTGCGGGAACGTGGTGAACGGCCCGGAGTTGAAGTTCGCCACGATGAAGTCATCGAAACTCATCGCGAAACTGAGCAGCGCCGCCGCCACGATCCCGGGTACGAGCAGCGGGAACGTCACCTTCCAGAACGTCATCGGGCCGGAGGCGTACAGGTCCGCCGCTGCTTCCTCGAGCCGTGGGTCCAGCGACGCGATCCGCGCCCGGATCGTCACCACCACCAGCGACATGCAGAACATGATGTGGGACAGGATCGTGGTGGTCATTCCCAGTTCGACTCCCACGTTGAGGAACTGGGCCAGCAGGGAGGCACCGAGCACCACCTCGGGTGTGGCCAGCGGGAGGAACACCAGCAGGTTCATCGACCCGGTGAACCGGGTCCGGTAACGCTCCAGGGCCAGCGCCATCAACGTGCCCAACACGGTGGCGCCCACGGTGGCGGCCACCCCGACCTGCAGGGAGTTACCGAAGGCCTGGCACACCTGCGGCGCGCCGCAGGGATTGAGCCAGTTCTCCATGGTGAAGCCGCGCCACGACAGGTTCGTGCGCCCGGCGTCGTTGAACGAGAAGATGAAGATGTAGGCGATCGGCACCAGCAGGTACAGGAACGCCGCTGCGCCGAACAGGGGGAGGAGCCAGCGCCCCAGGCCGCGCGGCCTCATATCAGGTCCCTGGTGCCGAAGCGGCGCACGTACAGCGTGACCAGGATGAGGATCGCGAACATCAGGATGCTGGACAGCGCCGCGGCCGTCGGGTAATCGACGGCGCGGAAGAACCGGGAGTCGATCACCTGGCCGATCATCGTGGTGTTGACGTTGTTCCCCAGCAGCACCGCGTTGATGTAGTCACCGCTGGCGGGGATGAACGTCAACAGCGTGCCGGCCATGATGCCCGGGGTGGACAGCGGTAGCGTCACGCGCCGGAACGTCTGGGCCGGGGATGCGTACAGGTCTGCGCCCGCCTCGATCAGCCGGATGTCCAACCGCTCCAGGTTGGCGTAGATCGGCAACGCCATGAACGGCAGGAAGTTGTAGGTCAGTCCTGCGACGACGGCGAATGCGGTCGCCGTCAGCCGTCCGCCCTCCGGCAGGAGGGCGAGCGCCTTGAGCGCGCTCACCACGAATCCCTCATCGGACAGGATGATCCGCCAGGACTGGGTCCGCAGGATGAAACTGGAGAAGAACGGCGCGATGATCAGCACCAGGAGCAACCCCTGGAGCAGGGTCCTCCCGCGCAGCCGCACGGCCACCAGGTACGCGATGGGGTAGCCGATGA
>CALKWS010000154.1 GCA_938004115.1 uncultured Ruaniaceae bacterium | reverse complement strand
GGTCCGGGGTGGGCAGGTTCAGCCGGATCTCGGTGCACTCGGCCGGGGCGATGTACCCCTGGGCCTCGATGTCCTTCCACGGGGCGTCGTACCGCTTCGGGCCGATCAGGGAGAACACGTCGTCCTCCCGCCCGTCCTCGCGCACCAGCGTCGCGGTCAGCCCGAGCCGCCGGCGTGCCTGCAGGTCCGCGGTCATCCGGAAGATCGGGGCGGGCAGCAGGTGCACCTCGTCGTAGACGATCAGCCCCCAGTCCCGGGCGTCGAGCAGTTCCAGGTGCGGGTAGGCGCCCTTCCGCTTGGTGGTCAGCACCTGGTAGGTGGCGATGGTCACCGGGCGGATCTCCTTGCGCGCCCCGGAGTACTCCCCGATCTCCTCGGCGGTCAGCGACGTGCGCGCCACCAACTCATCGCGCCACTGCCGCGCCGAGACGGTGTTGGTCACCAGGATCAGCGTGGTGGTGCCCGAGCGGGCCATCGCCCCGGCGCCCACCAGCGTCTTGCCCGCCCCGCAGGGCAGCACCACCACCACGGAGCCGCCGTGCCCGAAGGTGGCCACCGCCTCGGACTGATACGGGCGCAACTGCCAGTCGGTCGGCAGAAGGTCGATAGCGTGCTGTTCCCCGTCCACGTATCCGGCGAGGTCCTCAGCGGGCCAGCCGAGTTTCACCAGCACCTGCTTCAAGTGCCCGCGCTCGGAGGGGTGGACCACCACGGTGTCGTCATCGATGCGCGCGCCGAGCAACCCCTGGGTGCGCTTGGACCGCAGCACCTCCTCCAGCACCGGGGCGTCCAGCGCGTGCAGCACCAGCCCGTGGGTGGGGTGCTGCATCAGTTGCAGCCGCCCGTACCGGGACATGGTCTCGGCCACGTCCACCAGCAGGTGGTGGGGCACGGGGTAGCGGGAGTAGCGCAGCAGGGTGTCCACCACCTGCTCGGCGTCATGGCCCGCGGCCCGGGCGTTCCACAGGCCCAGGGGCGTGAGCCGGTAGGTGTGGATGTGCTCCGGTGCGCGCTCCAGTTCGGCGAACGGGGCGATGTCACGCCGGCAGTCGGCCGACTGCTCGTGGTCGACCTCGAGCAGCAGCGACTTGTCCGATTGCACGATGAGGGGTCCGCCGGTCATCGGGCCATTGTCACCCACCACCGGCGGGGGTTCCCAAACGAAGGCCGACGACGGCGGTGCACGTGTCCGCGGTGTCTCACCGTGCGCCCGGGCTGCTACGCCCGGACCCCGTGCCGCCGCCGATGCGCTCCAGCGGTCGGGAGGGACGGCGTTGAGGGTCCCCCCGTGGTGTGGCTGAGACGGGGCCCCCGTGGTGCGGCTGAGACGGGGCGACAACAGCCCGTTGACGTTTGAATGGATTCAAACTACGTTTGTGCGCACATCCACGAAAGGCAGGCCATGAAGGCGAAGATGCGATCAAGGAAAAGCGGTGTCGTTGGTGTGGGCGTCGGCCTCAGTGCGGCGCTGATGCTGGCTGCGTGTTCGGGCGGAGGTTCAGGTGACGGGGTGGAGATCACCTTCCTCGTCACGAATCCCACGCAAGACGTGGCTCTGGCGGAGGCGCTGGCGGAGGCGTTCAACGAGGAGAACTCGGATGTCACGGTGAGCGTCGACACCCGACCTCAGGGTGGCGAGGGTGACAACCTCGTGAAGACCCGGCTGTCCACAGGCGAGATGGCGGACGTCTTCCTGTACAACAGCGGCTCACTCTTCCAGGCATTGAACCCGGACCAGTTTCTCGTGGACCTGAGCGACCAGCCCTGGGTCGAGGATCTGGACGAGGACTTCATCACCACCGTCAGCACCGAGAACGGCATATACGGCAACGCCTGGGGAGCCACCTTCGGCGGCGGTATCGTCTACAATCGCGCGGTCTACGACGAATTGGGCCTGGAAGTCCCGGAGACGTGGGACGAGTTCATCGCGAACAATGAGGCGATCGCCGCAGAAGGCCTGGTGCCCATCGCCCAGTCCTACGGCGATACGCACACCGCCCAACTTTTCTTCCTGGCGGATTTCGCGAACGTGCTGGCCCAGGACCCGGACTGGGCCGACGAATACACGGCCAATAACCGCAAGTACGCCGATGAGCCCGCGGTGCAGGCGTTCCGGAACCACCAAGAGGTGTACGAAGCCGGGTACTTCAATGAGAACTTCCCCTCGGCGACCGCTGACGACGCGATGCGGATGTTGGCAGAGGGTGAAGCAGTGCACTACCCCATCACGACCAACGTGATCACCATGGTGGAGCAGAACAATCCGGAGGCCGTCGAGGACATCGGATACTTCGCGCTTCCTGCTCAGGAGGCCGAGCATACGCAAGCGACCATCTGGCAGGCCGCCGGTCTGTACATCCCCCAGACCACGGAGGGTGACGAACTGGAGGCAGCGAAGGAGTTCATCGCTTTCCTCACCTCGGAGCGTGGTTGCGAACTGCAGAGGGAGAACCTGAGCGTTGCCGGACCGTTCCCGGGCACGTGCGACCTGCCCGAAGACGGCGCACCCATCCTGGACGACCTGGATCAGTACGTGAGCGACGGCCGGTCCGCCCTGGCCCTGGAATTCCTCTCCCCGATCAAGGGGCCGAACCTGGAGCACATCATGGTCGAAGTGGGCTCGGGCATCCGCTCCGCAGAGGATGCGGCCGAGTACTACGACGACGACGTGGTCAACCAGGCCCGGCAGCTGGGCCTCGACGGCTGGTGAGTACCGCGGAAGCCGGACCGACTACGCCGGCGGCGAGGACGCGTAACGCCTGGACCAGGGGGCGCGTTCCGAAGGCCGCCGGCGAGTCCGGTCCGGGTGGCTCCTCCGGGGTGTGGCGGCATACCTACCCGATGTGGTTCTACGTGCCGGCGGCCCTGCTGTACGTGGTGTTCTTCGCTATCCCGACGTTCGCCTCGTTCTATTTCAGCCTCACCCGGTGGACCCTATTCAGTTCCGAGTTCATCGGCTTGGAGAACTACGTCCGGTTCTTCAGTGAGCCGCAGTTACGTCAGGGGTTCATCAACACCTTCATCTTCGGCGTCACTACCTCCGGCGCGAAGGTCGTGATCGGGTTGGCCCTAGCGGTGCTGTTGACCTCCCAGATCGTCGCGCGCGGGTATCTGCGCTCGGTGGTGTTCTTCCCCGTGCTGGTCTCCACGATCGGGGTGGGCGTGATGTTCACCGCGCTCCTCGACCCGTTCGACGGCCTGGTCAACTCGCTGCTGGATTCGGTGGGAGTCGATGGGCCGGGCTGGTTCACCGACCCGAACATGGCTCTGCTGACGATCGCCGGCGTGGATGTGTGGAAGGGACTGGGTATCGCCACGCTGATCTATATTGCGGGCCTGGTCACCATCCCGCGTGAATATTACGAGGCCGCGCAACTCGATGGAGCCGGTGGGTGGCAGCAGTTCCGACGGATCACGCTGCCGCTGGCCATCCCGGCGACGGGGACGGTGATCATCCTTTCGCTGATCGGGGGGTTGCGTACCTTCGATCTCATCTGGGCCACAACAGGCGGAGGCCCGGGCTTCGCCTCGGACGTCATTGCTTCGGTGATCTACAAGCAGTACCAAGCCGGTTTCTACGGGCTCTCGACCGCCGGCAATGTCGTCCTCTTCCTCACGGTCACCGCGATCATGCTGCCGATCATGATCGTGATCAACCGGAAGGCGGTGGAACGATGACTCGCAAAGGGTGGCTCACCGGGATCGTGGCCATCGCAGCCTCGATCGTTATCTTCCTGGTGCCGTTCGCGT
>CALKWS010000153.1 GCA_938004115.1 uncultured Ruaniaceae bacterium | reverse complement strand
GGGGTCGGCCGATGGAGCGGAGCGGGTCGGCCCCGCGCCGGCTTGCGCTGCGTCGGTGATCCCGGGCGCGTCCGCGCGCGGCCGGGGTCCGGGTGCGGGGGTGGCCGACGGCGCGGAATCCGCGTCGGTCGCGGGTGCGGCGGGTGGCGTCGTGTCCACGGCACTGGTGATGGGGATGTCCACCGCCGAACCCCAGGACGTCGGCGACGACGCCTCTCCCACGTCCCCAATCGGGATGCCTTCGGCGGAGGTGTTGGCCTGCCGGACGGCGCGTTGGATGTCGGTGAGTTCGCCCGCCTGGTTCACCCCCCGGGTGGCCCGGACGGATGCGGGTGGCCGTACGACGGGCCGGCGGATCGCGCCAGTCTGCGTCCTCTCCCGGGTCCCGGTCTGCATCGAGGGCAGCGGCGGTGCGGCGGCCCGCTTCTCCCGCAGGGATCGGCGCGAGACGGGCACCATCAACGCGGTGTCCTCACCGCTGACGGCCGACGGGGCGCTGGGCGCCGAGGGTGCGCCATCGGGCCGTGCCGGAGAGCTGGGCGCCGAGGGTGCGCCATCGGGCCGTGCCGGAGAGCTGGGCCGAGGGGAGCCGGTGCCCGAGGAGGCCGCTGGGGCGCTGGGCGCCGAGGGAACACCATCACGCCGGGGAGCGCCGGTGCCCGAGGGGGCCGACGGAGCGCTGGGAGCGGGGGCTGCCGGGCGGTTTCGCCGCCGCGACGGGACCTCCCGCTCCTCGGCCGTGCCGGCCGGTTCCGGGGCTGGGCCGGCTGCGGTGGCGGGGGTCATCGCACTGGGCGCGGTCACTCCGGAGGCTGCGGTCACTCCGGACGTTGCCGTCGTGGCGGATGTACCGGATCGTCCCTCCGCCAGCGCCGCCGCACGGAGCGCCGCACGCCGGGCGCGGCGGGTACCGGGCTGCGGTTCGTCCGCCGACGCGGCGGTCACGGGCTCGGCCGCGGAGGCCGCGGACAGGCTCTCCGCCTCGATCCGTTCGAACTCGGCGGTGGGAACCAGGCCCTCGGGCCCGTAGGTGAGCGCCCCGCTGGCCAGGGCCTCGTCCCGGGCGCGCAACTCACGGCGGGTCAGCGGTACCTCGGCCGCGCGACCGGCGGCCCGTTGCCTGGCGCGCTCGGCCTCTCGCCGTCGGCGCCGCTCCCCCAGTCCGGCAGTGCTGGTGTCCTCGGGCCGCTGACTCACGCCTGGGTCACCGCCACCGCACCGCTGTCCCTCCCGTCACGGCTCGCGACGTCCTCGGCGTGATGGAAGGTGGCGGGGTCACGGTAGAGACCGTGCTTCGCGATGTACTGCACCACCCCGTCGGGCACCAGGTACCACACCGGCTTGTTCTGGGTGACGCGCTTCCGACAGTCGGTGGAGGAGATCGCCATCGCGGGGATCTCCTGCAGCGAGTACTCCCCCTCGGGAAGGTCCCGCCCGCTCAGTTCGTGCCCTGGGCGGGTGACGCCGACGAAGTGCGCCAATCGCCACAGTTCCGCGGCGTCCTTCCATTGCAGGATCTGGCCCAGCGCGTCGGCGCCGGTGATGAAGAACAGTTCCGCGTCCGGGTAGGCCTTGCGCAGGTCCCGGAGGGTGTCGATGGTGTAGGTCACTCCGCCGCGGTCGATGTCCACCCGGGAGACGGTGAACCGCGGGTTGGAGGCGGTCGCGATCACCGCCATGAGGTATCGGTGCTCGGCCAGCGTCACCGTGCGATCAGCCTTGAACGGCTGGGTACCGGTGGGGACGAAGACGACCTCGTCGAGATTGAACTCATCGGCGACCTCGCTGGCCGCCACCAGGTGTCCGTGGTGGATCGGGTCGAAGGTGCCACCCATGATCCCGATCCGGGTACGCGCGCGCGGGTAGGCGTTCACGTGGACTCCAGACTGGACGTGTGCTCGGGCTGCCTCACTTGTCCCGGATGCGAGTGCCGTAGGAGCGGAAGGCCATGGTCACCAGCAGGAGGAACACCAGGATCGCGATCGAGACGACCCCGTACCCCACCGGGGGCATCGGCAGGGTGGATGCCTCGGCAGCGATGGTGGTGTGGGTCAGCAGCGAACTGCTCATCGGATTGGGATCCTCTCTGTCTGGCTGATGCGGTACCAGTTTCGCACGTTCATCGCCGGGTTCCTAGTTCATCGTGATGCGCGCCACCGCTCCGGCGGGACCGGCTCCGTCTGACCGATCCATCCTACCGGCCTGCCGGTCGCCGCCACGGCGAGTACCGCCGTCGTCCGCCCCCAGGGCGCTCCCGGAGGTGGAGCAGGCGCCGGGTGGGCAT
>CALKWS010000152.1 GCA_938004115.1 uncultured Ruaniaceae bacterium | reverse complement strand
ATCACCATCACCGAGGAGCGCGCGGCGAACGTCACCTTCTCCGACCCGTACTACGACTCGCTGCAGTCCCTGCTGGTGCCGGCCGACTCGGGGATCTCCTCGATCGACGATCTGGCCGGGATGACCGTGGGGGTACAGGCGGGCACCACCGGCTTGTCCTACGCCCGGGAGAACGCCCCGGACGGGACGGAACTCGTGGAGTACCCCGGTGATGGGGAGTTGTGGCCGGCGCTGCAGGCCGGGCAGATCGATGCCATCCTGCAGGACCTGCCGGTGAACATCACGCACGCGCGCGACGACGAGGGCTACGTCATCGCCGAGGAGTACCCCACCGACGAACAGTACGGGTTCGCGATGGCCGGTGACGCCCCGGACGAACTCGTCGAGGCGATCAACACCGCCTTGGCGAACGTGCGTGACTCGGGCACCTACCAGGAGATCTACGACTCCTACTTCGCCACCGACGACCAAGCCTGAGATGCGCCGGACCACCCGCCGCAAACTCACCCGGGCAGGGCTGTACGTCCTGTTCTTCGCCCTGGTCATCGCCGTGGTGGCGGCGGCGGACTGGCAGCGGTTGGGGGAGCAGTTCCTGCGGTTCGACATCGCCCGGGAACAACTCCCGGAGATCATCACGATCGCACTGCGCAACACCATCCTGTTCACCCTCATCTCCTTCGTCGGAGGGCTGCTGCTCGGCGTCGTACTGGCGCTGATGAAACTGTCCAGCGTGCCGCCGTACCGGTGGTTCGCCACCGTGTACGTGGAGATCTTCCGCGGGTTGCCGGCACTGCTGACCATCTTCGCGATGGCGTACATGGTGCCGATCGCCCTGGGCATCCGGGTTCCGGGCGGGCAGGTCGGCGCCGGGCTGATCGGGCTGATCCTGGTGGCCGGTGCCTATATCGCCGAGGTGATCCGCGCCGGGATCCAGGCGGTGCCCAAGGGGCAGACCGAGGCGTCCCGGTCCCTGGGCATGTCCCCGACCAAGACGATGGGGTGGATCGTGCTCCCGCAGGGGTTCCGGATCATCATCCCGCCGCTGACCAACGAGTTCGTGCTGCTGCTCAAGGACACCTCGTTGCTGTTCATCGCCGGCTCGACGGTGATGACCAAGGAACTGACCACCTTCGCCCGTGACGGGCTCACCACCCACAGCAACGGCACCCCGCTGGTGATGGCCGCGATGCTCTACCTGCTCGTGACGATCCCGCTCACCCGGCTGGTGGCACTGCTGGAACGTCGGATGGCGAGGGGCCGATGAGTGATCAGGGGGGCCGCGAACCGGCTATCACGATGCGCGGGGTGCGCAAGAGCTTCGGCGACAACGAGGTTCTCAAGGGCATCGACCTGACCGTGCGCCCCGGTGAGGTGGTGTGCGTGATCGGACCGTCCGGATCCGGCAAGTCCACCCTGTTGCGCACGATCAACCTGCTGGAGGAACCCAGCGCCGGCAGCATCCACATCGAAGGGGTGGACATCCTCGACCCGGACTGCGACATCGACGCGGTCCGCACCCGGATCGGGATGGTGTTCCAGCAGTTCAACCTGTTCCCCCACCTGGACGTGCTGGGCAACCTGACGATCGCCCAGCGGAAGGTGTTGCGCCGCGGCCGGCGGGAAGCCGAACAGACCGCCCGGACGATGCTGGACCGGGTGGGCCTGGCGGAGAAGGCCACCGCCTACCCCGCGCACCTGTCCGGGGGACAGCAGCAACGCGTGGCCATCGCCCGGGCACTGTCGATGAATCCGGACATGATGTTGTTCGACGAGCCCACCTCCGCGCTGGACCCCGAACTGGTCGGCGAGGTGCTCGACGTGATGAAACTGCTCGTGGAGGCGGGCATGACGATGATCGTGGTCACCCACGAGATGGGCTTCGCCCGGGAGATGGGCGACCGCCTGGTGTTCATGGACGAGGGCGTGATCATCGAAGAGGGCGTCCCGCATGAGGTGCTCGCCCGGCCACGGCACGCGCGCACCCAGGCGTTCCTGTCCAAGGTGCTCTGATGCGCCGAGTTAACCCGTCGGGCGAGGTCCGGGCCAGGTGCGGCTGACCTCCAGCCACTCCTCACGCAGCAGGCCGAACACCACCGAATCGTGCACGCCGCCGCTCCACCGGCGGGCCTTGCGGAACCGCCCTTCGCAGACGAACTGGAGTTTGCGGCCCACCGCGATCATCGCGGGGTTGCCGGAGTACGTGGCGAAATCGAGCCGGAGCGCATCGGTGGTGCGGAACAGGTAACTGGTCCACAGCGCCAGGGCCTCGGTGGCCAGCCCGCGGCCCCAGTAGGCCTCGTCGTGGATGCCGATGCCCATGCGGCGCCAGTCGGTCTCCCGCGACTCCCAGTACCAACTGACCGCGCCGACCAGCACACCGGCGTGCTCGATCCCCAGCATGGTGCGCGGAACGGGGAGTTCCTGCGGGTCCGCCTCGCCCAGGGCATGGAACCGGCGGATCTGCGCCGAGGTCTCCGCCGCACTCGGAGCGCCGAAATAGGGCCCGTTCGTGGCGTGCCAGGGGCGGGCGGCATCCAGCAGCCACGTCACCCGTTCCCGATCGTCCGGCGTCCAATCCCGCAGCAGGACACGGTCGCCGGTGAGGCGGACCGGACCGGGCTCAGCGGACATCGACCCTCCCGTGACGTTCCAGTTCCGCGCGCAACGCGCGTATCTCGGCCAGCACCTGACGGCCGTCGACCGGCGTCGACGCCCCGGCCGGCTCCGGCGCGTCCGGCCCCGCCCCGCCGATGTCGCGCGGTGCCGCGCCGTTGTCGTCCGGCCCCGCGCCGTTGTTCTTCTGCTGCGCCGTGCCGCTGACGCCGTGCCGCTGCGCCGCTTCGTCGTCGCCGGCGGCCATGAACTTCATCGCATCCACCATCACCGCCACGAACAGGTTCAACACCGTGAACGCCGACAGCAGGATGAACGGCACGAAGAACGCCCACACCCAGGGGTGCACCGGGGCCATTTCCCGGCCGATGGTGGACCAGTTGTCCATCGTCATGGTCTGGAACAAACTGACCAGCGAGGCGCCCAGGGTGCCGAAGTACTCGGGGAAGGTGTCCCCGAAGAGGGTGGTCGCCAGCACCGCACCCACATAGAACAGCAGTACCAGCAACCCGCCGATCGCCACGATGCCCGGCACCGCGCGCACCAGCGCCTCCACCACCCGGCGCAGTGCCGGCACCGCCGAGACCAGCCGCAGCACACGTAGCACCCGCAGCGCCCGCAGTACGGCGAAGGCGCTACCGGGTACCAGCGCCAGGGCCACCACCACGAGGTCGAAGACGTTCCACGCCGAGCGGAAGAAGGCCCGGCGGAAGGCATAGACCTTGATGGCCAGCTCTGCCACGAACACCGCCAGGCAGGCCCGGTCCAACCCGGTCAGCCACGCCTGTGCCGTCCCGGACAGGTCCGGGGCGGTCTGGATCCCCAGCGCCACGGCGTTGATGAGGATCACGGCGATCACCACGCGTTGGACCGCGCGCGATTCGATCCACCGGCCCAGGCGGGCCGGGCTGTACCACGGTGCGGGGTGGGCGGAGGTTCCGGTCATGGTGGTGAGCGGCTCAGGCACCCGCCTACGGTAAACCAGCCCAACCACGCCGGGGCGCACCGGGTGGGCCGGCGCCCCTGCACTCGATGCGGCGTGAACGGTTGGGTAGTCTCACCCCATGGCGCGGACGCTGACCGCAGCGGCCCACGAGGTGGTCGAGGAGGTCCAGCGGAACCCGGTGCGGGCCGTGGACGCCCTCTTCTTCACCCTCGGCACGCTCGCCTCGGCCTGGCTGGTGTTCCTGCTCGTGCACCAGTTCGTCACCGCCGGGTGGCGGCACCTGTGGACCTTCATCCCGATCTGGCTGCTGATCACCTACTTCCTGCTCCCGCGCGTGCACCGGCTCCTGACCAAGGTGTACGTACCGGAGTACTTCATCGGTCGTTCCCGCACCCGGGAGGGTCTGCTCGGGGACCCCATCAACCTGGCCCTGCGCGGGACGGAGGAGCAGATCCACCAGGCGATGATGAACGCCGGCTGGCAACGGGCCGATGAACTCAACCTGCGCTCCGGATGGGCGATGGTGGTGGCCACGCTGGCCCGGCGGTCCTATCCGGATGCGCCAGTCAGCCCGCTGTACCTGTTCCGCCGGCGGATGGCGTTCACCTACCAGCAGGAGGTGGAGGGCAACCCGAAGAAGCGCCACCACGTGCGGTTCTGGCCCTGCCCGCCCGGATGGCGCCTGCCCGGCGGGCGCAAGGTGGACTGGCTGGCCGCGGGGACCTATGACACCGCCGTCGGCCTGAACTGGTTCACCCTGCAGTTCACCCACCGGATCGACGCCGAGGTGGACGCCGAACGCGACCACATCCTGGCCACGCTGACCCGCCCGGACGCCGGGAACGACCCGATCACGGTGCGCTGGCTGCGGCACTTCTCCACCGGCTACCACCACCGCAACGGCGGCGGGGACCGGATCCGCACCGACGGGCACCTGCCGATCGTGGACCTGCGCCGGACCCCGCCCCCGGGTCCGCAGATGAAGGCCCGGATCGAGGCGGAACAGCAGGAGGCCGAACCGCC